>NZ_JAETXJ010000010.1 GCF_022508225.1 Desulfovibrio sp. UIB00
GAGTGCAACCTTGCCAAGGTTGAAGTCGCGGGTTCAAATCCCGTCTCCCGCTCCACTTTTGCGGGAATAACTCAACGGTAGAGTGTCAGCTTCCCAAGCTGAAGGTTGCGGGTTCAAATCCCGTTTCCCGCTCCATAAAAGCTTGCAATATTAGGCTCTTACAGAACACGTCTGTAAGAGCCTTTTTTGTTGCCCTGATTTTGTGCCACTTGTGTGCCACATAATAAAATTTTACTTCGTGAAAGATCGTGAATCTGGTACGGTGAAGACATCGGGGATCAGACCAGAAGCGCCCCAGTAGTCCTTGTTAATGGGCAGAATCTTTTACACAAAATAGGTATCTCATGTGCGACTATTCCCAAGAAGAAATAGAAGTTCTCGAAAAGTTTAATCGGTTCTGTGCAGAAGGTATTGCATGGCAATTTGCTGGATTCGACCGTGAAATAATTGCTGCGAGCAAAAACATCAAATTAAATGGCTTAGAAACAATAAATAAAGCTATTGCAAATGGCGAATATGCAAGGGTGATAGAAGTATATAAGTTTACAAAATTATGTTATGATTTAAAATCGTTGATCAAACTTCGCTTTTATGGCTATTTTTGCGACACCACAGCTAGTTATATAGGCATAAGTCATGACGGATGTTTTTTATCGGTTATTTATAAAGACAAAAAAACGAATGTTATGGATAACCGCGGGTTCCCAGTAGATGGCCAAGAATATCAGGACGCAATGAGATATATCTTTAATATCATCAAGGCAGACACTCCAAAATCAACTATGGAAATTTTTGAGACTCTTGATAATGCCATTTGGGAACAACTCAATAAACTTCTTAAGAAGAAATCACTTCCGGACGATATCTAGAAGTTGCATTATTTCATGTCATCAAAACAAAAAAAATCCCGGCCCATGTACTGAGTCGGGATTTTCATTTAAGGCGGTCTGGCTTTGATTTTAGGCCGCCTTTCTCGCCAGCTCCGATAGCAGATCATCAAGCAACTTTGCCGCATTGGCGATCAGACCAAAGGCCCCGTCAGCAAGTCGGCCTTCGTTGGTGTCTGCCCTCATGAGACGGCGTGCTTCGTCTGCCAAGGCGACAATATCGCTTGCCAGCAGGGAAGCAGAATCGAGGCTAATATCAACGGTGAGGCGAATATCTTCACTCATGGTTTGCCCCTTTGCCGGGCTTCTGTGCCGCCAAGGCCCGCTCAAGCTCATTCTGGCACAGCTCCACATAATCGCCCAAGATGTGCGCGGCGTGGGCAATGAGGTTCAGCCCGGCAAGCAATGACTGCTCGGCGGTTTCGTCGCCAGACTTTAAGCCGTGGTCGAGGTAAGTTTCCCGTAATCCTCGCGCCATGAGTTCAATGGATTCAGACAACATGATAGCGTTACCGTGGTCGCGTATGGTCAGGGGGGTGCTATTCATGGTTTCCCCCTTCCTGCAAGGCAAGAGTAGGCACGGCAGGAGCTTCGAGCACGCTCCCGGCGATAGGGGCAGCTGGCACGCCAAGCCCTCTGCATAGTGCCCCTCGGTAGTTGATTGCAATCCCAATTGCCAGCGCCATGTTTTGCATTGCTCTGTTTGTTTCCGTGTATGCGTCATAGCCCGGGGCGTTCCAGTGATCAAATATCGCGCTGGATGAAAGCCCCTCGGTATCGCCCCCGGCAATCTGTTTCAGCACGGCAGGGTAAAGCCCCTCGGTAAGTCGACCAAGCTCGTGGTGATACGCCTGAATTTCTTTCAGCGTCCGAACCTGAAAGCGGTTAAATTCGTCCC
Organism: Desulfovibrio sp. UIB00; assembly: GCF_022508225.1. Lineage (NCBI taxonomy): Bacteria > Pseudomonadati > Thermodesulfobacteriota > Desulfovibrionia > Desulfovibrionales > Desulfovibrionaceae > Desulfovibrio > Desulfovibrio sp. UIB00. The sequence continues at coordinate 1,786 of NZ_JAETXJ010000010.1, forward strand.
GTAGTATTTTGAGTTGAGAGATCACCGGGTCATTGGGGTGACGGCTGCTAGTCATGGTCGGCCCCCTTGCGTCCATTTTGACGCACTGGAGTCTGTCCGATTGCATCAATGGTCAGGTGCGACAAGTGCGCGAGGATTCGTTTCAGGCCCAAGCGCCCGCAGTCGGAGAACGTCAGGGAGGTATCCAAGCGGTCTTCCATGTTCACTACTTCGGCAAGGAAGGTCGAAAGTTCGTGAGCTTCCCAGAGCAGGGTTTGCAAATCAGGGTCAGATTCTTTGGAGAGGGCGTGCTTGCTGATAGTTTCGGAAGCGGATAAGGATTCCATAGCTGTGAACCTCCTGGGGTTCGTGGTTAGGCTCGGTGGGGAAGTTGCCGCTTCCTTGCCGGGCTGCTTTAGTTGTCTGCCTTTTCCAAGTACTCGTTAAGCGCGGCGATTGTAACGCGCCATTGACGGCCCACCTTCTTTGCTTTGACCTCTCCGCTTGTGAGGAGTTTCAACATGGTGGAGCGTCCGACCTTTAGGAACTCCGCCGCCTCCAGAAGATCAAGGGGGCGCTGCGCCTTTTCGCTTTCAGTTAATGGGGTCACTCTCTTCCTCCTTTTGGAAAAATCTAGTTGACCTATCGTTCATTGTCAACTATTAAAATCTATCATCGTCTAATTAAATCTATCAAAGTTTACATATCACCCCTTATGAGACATGGCCAAAAAACAAATATTCAATGGCTATGGGCGTTTCACAAAATGACGCTGCACACAAAAAATCATTGTGCTACGATTTTGGCGCAACATATTACGCAATTCTCCGTGAAACATTTATCCGTTAGATTGAGATAGCTTTCTATTTGCCATGGCAAAGACTACTTGATATTTTTGCCATTATGCTCTGAGCTAAACACACAATTTTCGAGGCATTTCTCATTAGTGCCTACTGCGGTGACAGGGAATAAATTACTTGCGGGGGTGGAGGGTATGATGCGTTCTATTTGTGCCATATTTGCGCTCATGTATATTTTATTGGGGTTGCATAGCCCAGTCGCAGCAATGAGCAATATGGATCAGGAAAATAAAATTGAAGCCCTAAAAAAAGAAATTGCCGAGATAAAAACCGCTCAACAACAACAATCAGCTATGCTTGAGGAGGTTAGCAAATCCCAAAATCTCCAAAAAACGACGTTTGAATTTATAAGTAATTTTTATGGAAAAAAAGTTACTTCACTTTCTTACTTTTTTCCAGAAAAGGCCGAATTCTCTCCAGCGGACAAAAAATTTCTTATGTTAGCGGCAAGTGGTGGACTTATTTCCATTTCTTGTAAGGATGTAAAAAAATATGCGTCTGGGACAGAAATAGTATTAGGCCTCGTTAATTTTTATTCTGTTAGAATAACAAATTTAAAATTCACAATAGAATATTCAACAGAAATGATTAATGCATTAGATAGTGATAATTTTATTGAACGATATAAGAAATTTGAAAAGGATAAACGCACCATTACAGAACGAGTTGCCACGCTTGTCCCAGGAGTAGAAGAAAAATTACGCATTTCAATTCCAGAATATAAGCCAGAAGATGTAAAATATATTGGTGTCAGTATGGAAGTTGGAGGAATGTCATTTTTGACAAAATAAAAAAAGGCCAAGGAGACTTGGCCGTTAAAATGAATGCATGGAAGCTTGGTCATTAGCCCTGTGAGACGCACTGCTCAAACCGAAGGCGAAGCGAACAAAGGTTGAACAATGGATGAACCAAGAGCGAAGCAAGAACGAAGCTCGGATGAAGCTCGGAATAGCTAGCGTTTTACCGATGCCGTGCAGTACGCGCACGCGCACGCGCGCGAGGCTTGCCGCAAGTTGGCTGTAGATGCGACGCAATACGCGCGCACGCGCGAGGTTTAGGCCACGATCAGAAAGCGACACCCAAAACGACACCTAAAAATAGCCGTTGCACAGGGCGCTAGACGTTCAAGCGGTCAGGCTTTCCAGTGAGGCTTGATACACTCCGTCAGGGATGCTTGCCGTCATTTCCTGCCCGGTCTTGGGACAAATAACCGTTTGTCCTGTGTGCCGGGTGTCGAGGCAGTCCCAACAGGCTTGCCCGCTGTCAAAGTCCATTGCCTCCGAACCGCCCTCGTAGCGTTCACGCTGATACCTCAGCCCATGCCGCCGTATGTAGTCCCACACGTCCGAGCGTTGCCAGTGCAGGAGAGGAGTAACCCGCACCCCGCCACCAGCAGGAGTAATGCTTTCACCCTGCCACGGCTCCCCTTGGTTCATATCGCTCGTAAACGCGCATTTCAGAATGTCACTTGACCTTTGACCCGTAACGAACATATTCCACGCGCCTTTTAGTCCTTGAGGGGCCAATGGTGCCGACAAGATTTCATGCCGTGCGCAAGTGAATGGGCCAGAATCACCCCGCTTATCTTTTGAGTGCAAGAATGCGCTTGTTGAAAGAAGCTGCCCATTGAAGGCATAAGCGCCGAGCAAGAGGAAGTCATCACCGTTCTGGCAAAGCTGAAAACATGTTGGCGGCATGAAGAAAGCGCATAAGTTTTGTTCTGTAAGCTCCTGCAAAGCCCATTTCCAGCGCCAAGACGAGCTGCCGTAGATATGCCCCAGGAAGATCACGGCAGGGGAAGAATGAACTTGCCTCAGCAGGTGAAGGGCAACTATGCTGTCTTTGCCCCCGCTCCAGAACATTGCAGGGCTGTCATGCTCTGCCAGGGCTTTTTCAATCGTTGCCAGGGCATCACGTTCAAGCTGATTCATGCGGCTTCACCTCCCTCAGTGCCTTCACCATGCGCCCGAACCAGCGCGGCTAGGCGTGTTTGCTGTTCCTTCAAAAACTTCTCTAGCAGGCTGTGAACCATGTACTCACCACCTTCACGGCTCCCGCACCAGTGAACATGCAGGCCGTACCGAATCGACCACGCGGCCAGGTTTTGCAGCAGGCTTTGCGGGGTCATGGCGCTGCGGTAGTTATGGCGGCGCACATCGTCCATTGAGGACTCGATCACTAGCCCGAAGTATTCCAGCCCTCGGCCCCTCTCGCATTCGCGCTTAAACCGTTCCCGTCCTGCCGTGAGTGTTCCGCACAGGTCTGAAAGGCTCTTTCGTTCAAGGGCAATGCGATCAGTCAGGCCGTGCAAGGAATAGTCACCAGTTTGCAGAGTGCCGACTTCCACGCTAACCCCTGCATACTTGGGGGCATTGAAGGCATAGGGGGCTTGTTCTCGGCTGTCTTGAACTATGCGCATGCCGTCACCCCCAAGAAAACCCGATTTTGATAAGAATGAGCGTTCATTTTTTGCCATCCCCTACACGACTTCGGGCCGGGTGCTTTTTGACGATTCTGCGGCCTGAAACGGCTTACTGTGCCGAGTGGAAATTGAGCCAAGTACATTTTTCCCCGCTGCGGTTTGCCTGAAATTGGCAGCCCGGCGTTTTTCTCTCGTTCCTGCCGTGACATTCGGGCTTTTGCCCATGCGAAACAGGAAGGCAGGGCAAGGGCCAGCGGCGGCGGTGTCGCCTTGGCAGTCGTCAACCTGCCCTTGGTTCCCGGCTTGGCATTCTTCAACGCAGTATGCGCGGATAGTTTTCAAGGGGCGGTGCTTCCCTGCGGGCAGAGCCACGCCCAGGCGGTAGGCGTAAAAGGGGCAGGCGGTGTGCTGGCATTCAGTCACGTTTGCGGAAACGCCGCCCTGACATTGCAGGCAGAACTTGCGAATAGCTTCAAGTGCGGTAAGTTTTTTCATGGCTGTATCCTTATGCGGCAAGCGCGTAGGTGGTTGAGTTGCGAGAAGCGAAGGCCAGAACATCGGGTACCCACTCCATGACGCTGGGAATGTCGGGATTAATGGGCCATGTCAGCGCGGCCCGGTGCATGTCGCCCAAGTCTTTTGCGCCCACGGCAGGGGTCAGGATTGCTTGCGGATAGGCTGCACTCCATCTCTGCCAGGCGACTTGCCCGCCTTCGTCATTGTCGGGGCAAGCCAGCAGCAAGGGCGCGGCCTGAATAAAAGCGTGGGTGTCGGAGTCCAGCCCCTTCATGTTGCCCATAAGGGCCACTGCGGCCAGTTTCCCGAATGATTCTTGCCAGACTAGGGCGGCATCAAGCGCGGATTCGACCAGAAGCAGCGGAAGCTCGGCACGACCAGCGACAAACGGCACGTTGCTGCTTCCCTGCACTTGCCAATATTTGGGGCGGCTTTCGGGGCGATCATCAGCACAGCGCACGGTTAGGGCTACGGTTCCGGCCTTCCGGCGTGTGGCAATGACAAGGCCACGGGGCAAGAGAAGTTTGTCACGCTTGCCACCGCCAGCCAGCTCAACAACGGGCAAGTCCCACGATTCGCGCAGGATATAGCGATCAGCAGGGTTCCAGCCGATGCCGCAATCTTGCGCGGTGTGTGGGGTCAGGAATCGCCCGCAGATGGCAAGTAAAGCTTCGGGGATAGTTTCAAGCCCACGCTGGCACTCAGCCAGAAACGCGGCGGCGCTGCTCATCCATTCACGGCAGGGCAAGACGCCTGGCTCAGGCTTGGGCGGCACATGGGCCATTTGTAACGGGTGCGCCGGACGGGGCCGGACATGTGTGCGCCGGGCAGAAAGCAAGCTGGTGGTGGTGTGCTTCTGCTCAAGGCCCAAAGCTGCGCATGCTTCCGGGTAGCTCATGCCCATAAACTCGCGCATGAACTGGATGCCGTCACCCTGAGAGCCGCACCCACGGCAAAGGTAAGCTCCACCGCGCGGCCTGTCGGGCCAAACAATAAAGCGATCTTCACCGCCGCACTGAGGGCATGCCCCGGCGAATTCGTGCGGCCCCTTGGGCTTCATGGCAGAAGTAAGAAAAGTCAGAATACTATTCATGGGACAGCCCCCCATCACCTAAGCCGGACAGATGGACAGGGTCTAAAGACCCCTGTCCGTGTCCGTCCGTCTGTTTGGTGCTTTGGGCAGCAAGACATGTCCGGCCAATGTCCGGCAATTGTCCGTGTCCGGCTAATTCCTTTGTGCTGTAATAATCGTTAGTTACAAAAATTAGCCCACGACTGACCAATTCTTTCCTGCCACGGTCAAAGGCTCGGCACTTCGTGTCCGGCTTGTCCGCCGTATGTCCGGCATAAAAAATCGGTCGCCAATCTTCCAAATGGACAGAGTCAGCCCCCGCCGCTTCAAGGGCAGCACAAAGGCTATCCAGGGTGTAACGCTGATTGTCCGCCAAGGGCTTTTCGTCCTGCACGGCTTCCCCATCGGGCAACGCCACGCAGCTTGTGATCCTGTCGCCGTCTTCATCTGGCCCAAGGTCAACCACGGCCAAGCGGAATGGGTGCTTTTCGCCTTCACCGCCGCCATCTTTGACTTTTACGGCTTTCCATTCTCTGCGCTGGCCGTTCCTGGTGGCCTCAATACAGCAGTCCCAGCTTGGTAACTGCGTTGACGAGCCTCGCGCCCCACGGGTCAGGTCTTTACCCGCATGATGGACAAGCAGAACAAAACAATCCTTGCGGGCGGCAAGCTGTTTGCAGCCTTCGATAAGCAAGGTCATATCGTCAGTCCGGTTTTCATCGAGTCCCACGCTGGCGCAAGCTTGGGTATCCACAATGCAAAGACAACCATCGGGAAGGCTGGCCGCGATAGCTTCAAGATCTTCAGGCTTGTAAAACGTGGTGGGAGCGGTTCCTATGCTTATGTTCGGGGGCAATTCTTCGCCGAAATAGTCGATATATGCGGCAATACGGTTGCGCATACCTTCTTGGCCCTCAAGGCTAAAAAGGGCCACGAATGAGGCGTTGACCTTATGTTCATACCAAGCACGACCACGGGCTACATGTACGGCAAGATCAAGGCTAAGAAACGATTTTCCCGCTGTACTTGCCCCATATATTTGCCCGATACCACGCGCAGGAATTAACCCCTTCACGCGCCAGCGCAGCGGGGGGCACTTAAGCACCTCCCCCACGCTAACCAGCGGATAAGGGTCAACGGCGGGTTCCGGCTGTTCCTGCGGTTCTTCCTTTGCCGGGGTTGCAGCTAGAAAGTCCGCTTGAGCCTTGGCAATTGCTGATTGATCAAGCGTTGTCATGCGAAACCTCCCACGGTTGACCAGGGAAGAAATCACATGCGTAATCACCTTTTTTTACCTTATGTCCGCAAAACTGGCATATTCTGCGCACCCTGGCCTGCGGGGTAATTACTTCTCGGCAGTAGAAACAACCATCTATGCAACGGTTGTTTGAAGGTGTGGCGATGGAATATTCTTGACGAACAGGCCGAGCATGGGGCAGGCTAACATTGCTTGGTGCTGCTCCCACGCTGCACAATTTTTCAGGCTCTGGACGCTGCAACGCCCAGGGCCTTTCTTGTTCAACGGCTGCCATGCTAAGCAGCCCTCCCCCGAAACGTGGGCCGGGTCTGGCTATGAATCCACAACACAGCCTCTTTACGGTCACAAACGCGTCTTTTGCCTGAAATAAAACTACTAGGGCCGTGTCCTTCACTAATTTTGTTGTGAATGCTGCCTACGTTTTTGTAGCCAGCTTGGCGGGCAACCCATTCGAGCGGTACAATCTCAGCCGGTGCGGCCTCGTACATGCGCTGAAAGAGTTCCGGCAATTCCTGAATTGCTTGTGGAATTTGCTTTGCATCCATGTTTCTTCATCCTTCGCCCTGTAGGGCAATTGAAGTTTATGGATACAAAATACAATGCCCCAGGGCTGGGGCAGCAACTGGGGCAAGGAGGGGCAAATGGCGGGACAGGTGGGGCAAATGGGCTTATTTTTTTCCTCTGAGGCGTTTCCCTTGTGATCGGGCTGTCTCGTGGCTCACAACAGTTCCCGGATTGGCCGGGAGTAGTCTTCCAAGCTCAGCATTGGAAATTTTAGGACTTGTGAAAACCTCGTCGAGACGCCTTGCAATTTCTTTTGCTGGAATCCCCTCGTTTTGAAGCTGTTTTACCATCCAATCAGGTGTAAGAATCGTGGAGGCGGCAGTATTGGTGCCGCCTTGTATGTTGCTGCTTGGCATTGTCTCAGATGTTTCATAAAGAGCAAAAATGCATGATAGTGGCAAGCTTGCTTGGGATTGGCTTGTTCTCTCAGCCTCCTGCTTGGTGTCATACCAATCAAGCATTGCTTGGGGAACTTTGATCGAAGATTTTGTGATAGCCCACGAAATCAAGTCTGTTGGAATAATATTTATCGAAACAGAACCGTTAATGACTTTGCAATATTTCTCTGTTTTTTCAGGGGTAAAAGGAAACATATTGTGCTTTATGTCGGTCCATAATAAGTCTGCAATTTTTCCAAGCTCACACCGCGCATTAAGCATATCAATTTTTATATCATCAATATCCGCATTTTCCGGCAGGTCACTACCATAATATAAAAGCAATATACAGCTATCGAACGGCCATAGTGGCTTGTCAAACCAGTATGCCCATCTACTAGGGGCATCTTGTAATGAGTGATTTGGCTGTTCAGTGCGTTCTATTTCTAAGTTTTCGTTTTGGTCAAACGCGAATAAATTCCATTGTCCTGCATTTCTAGGCACTATCCCCGCTGCAAGTCGTGCTTTTTCAGCTTGTTTTCTTAGCTTTTTAATTTCTTCATCTGTAGGCATCATTCCCCCCTTGAAGGGTATTCCTTGAATATTCCCCCGGCAGGCGGCCAAGGTTCCGCTTTTCGGCTCGGTTAATTACTCCGAACCTAGCCGGGGAAAATATTTGCTTTTCTCAGTCGTTCTTAAACCTTGTCACCTTTGCACCAGCAGGCCGGGCTGGTTCCGCATTGGCCGCAAGATCAAGGCATTCGTCAATGACAGATGCCGCCCGTTTCATGGCTTCGTCTGCCAAGTGCGCATATCTCTGTGTCATTTGTGGGCTGCCGTGCGTCATGAGCTTTTGCAGGGTGAACAAGTCCACCTTGCCGCTACTGGCAAGCCATGAGGCATAAGTGTGGCGCAGGCCATGTAGGGGGCGAAAATCAGCTGGAAGGCCAGCGACCTTACGTATCCTGTCGGTAAAATTACGGACTTCAACCCGCTTGCCACCCTTTTTGCCTGGGAACACGTATGGGCTAGACGTGCGCTCTATCCCTTCCAGAATCACACGGGCTGCGGCGGTCATGGGAATCTGTGATGTGTTGCCAGACTTTGCGACTTCGCCCCGCAGGGTAATATGCCCGGTGCGAAAATCCAGATCATCCCATTGTAAGGCCAGCAATGCGCCTCTGCGCATACCTGTTGCCAAAGCCAAGCGCACCAGTGAGGCGAGGTTTTGTTCTGGGTCAGCATCCAAGGCATCAAAAAGGGCTTTTGCCTGCTCTGGGGTCAGGCATTCTGTTTTTACGTTATTGACCTTGGGCATATCAAAATGAAGTTTGGAAATATCCGGCACAGTGCAAAGCCCGCGTTGCGCGCCATAACGAATAATACGGCGCAGAAGCCCCATGACGTGCTTGACTGTCTGGGCAGACTTGCCTTGCCCCTCCAAATCTCTACGCATAGAGTCCACATGCGCGGTGCGAATATCATCAGGTGTTGCTTTGGCAAAGCGGGCCAATATTGGAGCGATATTTGATTTATCTGTGTAGGAGCTAGCCCGCCCTTTGTGTGCCTCGTTGTACGTTTCCCATAAAACGTAAATCGTCGGCTTTGACTTCTCTGCATCTCGCGCGGCTTTTGCTTGTGCTCTCTTTTCCTGCAAGGTGGCAGGGCCATTGCCCGTCCTGGCTGCTTCTTTCAGCTTGGCAAGCTCTGCCCGCGCCTTTGCAAGCGTCCATCCCTCAGAAGCCCAGCCCAAGGCCTCTTGCTTCTTTTTCCCGTCCACGGTGAAGCGGAGAACAAAATAGAGATCAGACTTCACGCCATGCTTGCGGGTAGGGTGTACCCTGGCCCTAATACCTTCATCCAACTTTTGCCATTCGCTTGCCATGCTGACCACCTTCGACTTGTGCCACCATTGTGCCACCAATGAAGCATGAAAATGGGCATATAATGGTGAAAGTTTGTGTAGATAAAATGCCCTTTAAAATGGCTTACTGTCAAGGTTTTATGGCATATCAATGAAAGTTAATGGAAGATGCTTAAATCTTAGTTCATTAGATTCCCAAGCTGAAGGTTGCGGGTTCAAATCCCGTTTCCCGCTCCATAAAAGCTTACAGATAAAGCCCTTACAGTTTATAGCTGCAAGGGCTTTTTTGTTGACCTGATGTTGGTCAGCTACCGGGCTGCTGACTTTTTGAACGCATCTTTTTGATCAGCTCCTGCTGCCGATGTATCATCTGACCACCCTGCCCCCAATGATTTATAGAGGGCAATGACGCCGCGCAGTTCTTCCCACTGGCTGAGGGCCAGGGCATCCCGTGCAGTATTAACGGTACGTTGCGCCACAAGCACCGGCATGTAGGCGCTTAACCCCCTGCCATAGAGCAGGGACGATTGTTCCAGGGCTTTCTGGCTGTCAATAACTGCCTCTCTTAGTGAGGCCTGCCGCAGACGTTCACTGTTCAGTGCTGTCAAGGCATCTTCCACATCCCGCAGCGCAAGCCTCACGTCTCGCTCATACACCAGCCTTGCCGCATCGGCGTTGGCTTGCGCCGCCTTCACGCCTGCGCGTGCCCGCCCTCCATCGTAGATGGACTGGCTGACCTGCCCCCCTACCGACCATGCCGTGCTGGCACTGGAAAAGAGGTCGTGGATGAGGCTGACGGTACTGCTGATGCCTAACGGGATAGTAAACCTGGGGAAACGCTCGGCCTCAGCAACGCCGATCTGTGCGGTTGCTGCGGCAAGACGCCGTTCATCAGCCCTTATGTCAGGGCGTTGGCGCATCACCTCCGACGGCAATGAAAGCGGCAGGCGAGCGGGCACAGGCAAGGTTGAAGACGGCTCGGCCAGCGCGGTGCGCCAATCACCTGGAAAACCGCCAGCCAGTACGCCAATGGCATGACTGAACCGGGCAATATCTGCCTCCATCAACGGCGGCTGCGCCTCGGCTGTTTTACGTTCTGCCCGCGCCTGCATCACATCGGCCAGGGTGCCCATGCCCCTTCGTTGGGCCTGCTCAGCCAGTCGCTCACTCTCAAGCAGCGTACGGATGTTGTCATGGGCGATAGCCAGGCGTAGCTGCGTTGCACGAAGGCCCGCGTAGTTGGACACAAGTTCCGCAACCAGGCTCACCTGCAATGCGCGATGATCCTCGGCAACCGCTTCGATGCCCGCATCTGCCGCTTCAACCGCCCTGCGCGTTCCACCAAAGATGTCCAGCTCCCAACTGGCATCAAAGCCAGCAAGCCATGTCCGCGACTCGCCGCCGACCTGCCCGGTGAGGGCCTCGCTGGTGCGCCGCGCCTCTCCAGCCCCGCCGCCGGAAACCGTCGGCCCAAAGGCTGACGCAGTCTGAACCCGCTCCGCGCGCGCCTGACGTAACCGGGCCAGAGCGATACCAATGTCCTGATTCCGTTCCAGAGCCTGATCGACCAACCTGTCGAGCAGCGGATCGTTGAATGACCGCCACCACATGCGCAGCCCATCCTGAGAGTTGCCGGGCAAAGCACTGTTGGCCTCAACCCAGTTTACAGGCAGGTTCAATGTGGGTTTGGTATAGTCCGGGCCTACGGACAGGCAACCAGACAAACCCAGCAACAACGGGGCGATCAGAAATGCGCTGCAAATACGCAGTCGCGCATGATTCCGTGCTGTGTACATGCGCACTCCTACAGCCAACGTTGCAAAAGCGTTGCGAGGCGGCCCTGGGGTGGCCTGTCGCCCCCCGGCGCAGCCACCTCAATGCTGCCAGTCATGCCTGCGGCCAAAACAAGATTCTGAGGGAGTTGTCCAAACTCGACGCGAACCGGAATGCGCTGCGCAAGGCGAACCCAGCTGAAGCTTGGCGCAACGCTTGGCAAACCCTGCGCATCAGCCTGTTGGTTGGCATCGGCTATTCCCCGCCCGATACTCACCACCCTGCCAGGAATCACTTCATCAAAGCCCATCAGGCGGATCTGCGCAGAGGCGCCGGGCTCAATGCCGTGCAATTTGGTTTCTTCAAAATAGCCGATGATCCGGAAGCTGTTTGCGTCCACCAGCGCGATATTTGGCTGACCAGTCACCGCATAGTCGCCCTTGTTCAGCCGCAGGCGCGTTACATATCCATCCACAGGAGCCCGCAGCACGGTGTGCTCCATATCCAGCCTTGCCCTGTCTACAGCAACCTGCGCACTGCGCAGCTCGGCCTGGGCAATGGCCATTGTCTGATTCGCACGCTGGATTTCTTCTGCAGGCACAATATCTTCCATACCACGGCGGCGCCTCGCGTCTTCCATTTTCTGGCGCAGCGACACGTCCGCCGCAGCCAGCTGGGCTTCGGCCTGAGCCAAAGCCAGAGCAAAATGGGCAGGGTCTATGCGGTAGAGCACCTCCCCCTGTTTCACAAACTGGTCATCCGCCACCGAGACATCCAGTACCGTACCTGACACCTCCGGGGCTATGCGGACGATTTGCGCACTGACGCGGCCATCGCGTGTCCAGGGGGCCAAGACATAGGCACGCCAGAGGGCGCTTACCAGAACCCACGCAAGAATGACGACAGTTGCTGTGAGCCCTGCCCTGAATATCTGTTTTGCCGGAAACAAACTGTTAGACATGGAAAACCAACACCTTTTCTGGGAATTAGCGGTTAAACAAAGAGAATCAGCATCGAAACTATGCAGAGGGAAAGAGCAAACCCGAATAAACCGGGATGCCAGACCCACCTCAGCGCGCCGTAGCGTGTAAGCAGGGAGCGAAGACCCAGGTATATTGGCAGCGCGGCGCACGCATAGACAAAGAATGGCGGCAGGTAGATGCCAGCCACCGAGAACTCACTCAGCATCGGAACGACCTCCAGAATGTTGTGAAAAGTAATCTGCGCGATTTTCAAGCAGCGCTGCAATATCAAGCAGCACGACCGTCAATCGTTGCGCTTCGGCTGTGGCGGAGCTCCCGGTCTTTGACAATTGCGACAAGGATCTTGCAGCGCGGCGGGCATGCCGGGCCGCCATTTTTGGTTCTCCGACCCGGCGGTTCATGTAGCGAAAAGCGGTTGCGAGCTGGCGGCGCAATTCAGAATCTTTGGGCGCATGGCGCAGCCAGTTGCGCAGGCGCAAAACCTCCCGCCCCAGATGAATACTGTCCAGCGCATTGGCAATCTCTCGCTCCATCACCTCCGGTTGCGCTCTAAGCAGCGCACCGAGCTGAGCCGTGCGGTGCTGCTGGCTCCATTGCCAGATTTTCGCATCCGTCCGTTTGCCTCTGAAGGCGCCAAGCGCATTATCGCGGATAGCAAGGTGCAAACGCTCGACGTCGCGCGACAAATTGCGCGGCAACAGCACCTTGAACCCCACCAGCGTAAAAAATACCGCCAGTATCCAGGCCACGGAACTGTTGAGAAATAACGTAAAATCGTAGTTCATGGGGTTGTCTGGCGCGGCCAGCGTGGTGAAAGCCACGAGATAGGTGGCCCCGGCCGCCATATGGCGGGGCATGGAGGTTGCGTACACGCCCGGCAGCCAAAAGAGCCCCAGCACCAGGAGCAACAGCGGCAGCCCTTCAACATAGGGAAGCACTATAAAGGTGCAGAAGAATGCCATTACGACGGCAGCCACAGTGCCCTTGATAAATTCAACGGCGCCGAGAGCCGGATTGGGAGCCGTTGACAGCAGCGCGCAGCCCGATGCCAAGCCTGCCAGCATCAGGTTTCCGTACGTCCAGCCAGTCGCTAGCCAGAAAGCGCCGCCCAGCAGCACCGTCAGCATGGCGCGCAGCCCGTTCTGCATCGCTGCCATCCTGTCCCGGTAGAACGGCACGGAGACTTGCGCCGCTGTTGGCAGCGGAGCATGTAAACGTTCAATGCCCTTAAGGGCTTCAATATAGTCATCGAGCTGTTCGAGCAGCCGGTCTCCAGCGATCATCAGTGCGGCATGCTCCGTCGCTTCATCAAGTGATGTCGTGGAAAGCGTGTCCGTTAATCGAGCACGCATATCTGCTAGTATCTGAACGGCACGATCCAGCCCGATGGAGCCTTGTTCTTGCGCCAGTGCCTGACTGGCTTGCTGCCATGCCAGATCCCAGGCAGGCTTGAGCGCTTTCAGGGCGCTCAGGCTTGCGCTGCCTTCGCGCATGGGGGGCATGCCGCCTACCAATGCGGAAAACAGGGAAACCATTGTCTGCCGAACTGTACCGGCACGTTGGGCAAGGTCGGGGGATTCGGCTTTGCCCAGCGCCAGCAGGTCATCCACGCTATACGCTTCAATAATGAGATTGCGCCTGTCCGCATCCAGAGGCTTGCTTTCCGGGCCTTCACCACTGTGTGTCGCATGGTGACTCTTTGAGAGGACACCTGCGGTCGCCGATGCCAACCGATGCAGCTGTGCTTCCAGACGACTTTGCACACTGCGGTTGCTGAAGAGTGCGGACACGCACACCAGGCACACCACGCCGATCGACACGGAAGCCCCACGCCCCATTACCTGAGAAAACGTAAGTTCCGGATGTTCCATGGCTCCATAGGCCGCCATCCCCACGGTATAGCCCGCAAGGGTTGCGCCATACGCCCGAAAATGGCGCAGAAGCGTCATCCCCACCACACAAACGCCCATCCACAGGCCAAAGCCGAACAGGAACAGCCAGGGACTCTGGCCAAATAAACTCATCAGAATAAAGGACGCCAGCATTCCGGCCAGCGTGCCAAGTATCCGCCACACGCCTTTTCCTATTACAGCACCCTGCACCGGGTTGATGACAAGAAGCACACTGGATGCAGCTGAATACGGCGCGCGCAGATCCAGCCAATAGGCAACTACAAGCGCCATGCCTGCGGCAAGAATCGAACGCACTACGTAGGTTGCGCGTGGCGTGGTCAGGTCAAAATATGGCAGCCAGCGGAAAAACCATCCCCGGAGCTGGGAAAGATAGGAGGTAAAAAAGCCTGAAGGTGCCGAAGACACATTCGCGTAAGACATGATAGAACCCTTCTGCAATGACGTAATAAGCGCCACTGTAGATATGCCCTACCATTCCGAAAAGTGAATTTATTGCATTTTTATGATTGCGTTAAACGCACGCATTGAAGGTTGCTCCTCCTCTCACTATTTTGCTTGCCTGGCCGTCTGCGCGGCATTGCCGTTGCAGAGAGCATGGATTGTACGCCGCAGCCACCGATGCGCAGGATCGTTCTCCAGGCGAGGGTGCCATGCCTGCATCAGCAGCACGGTTTCCAATGGAACCGGCAGTTCGAACAGACGGATGCGCAGGCCTGCGGCAAGCGCGCTGCTGGCCAGATTTTTGGGCAAAATCAGCAGTAGGTCAGAATCCTGCAGCGCGAACAATGCCGTGTACGGGTTCGGCACGACCAGAGCAACATGGCGGCGTAACCCATGTTCTTCCAGTGCTGCGTCTATGGGGCCAACGGACTTTCCGCGCCGCGAAACGTTGACATGCTCCCAGCGGGTAAGGCACTCGGGGGTAATTTCGTCGTCAAAAACCGGATGATTTGTTCGGGCAACGCCAACGTACGTCGTAGTAAACAGCGACTGCACGCGAATCTCCGGCCCCAGCTTGCGTGAGCCACTGATGAAGAGATCAATGCGACCACTGCGCAGCGCCTCCTCGTCCACGTCATCTTCTTCCGGCGAAAAGCGCAACATGGCGCGGGGCATATCCGTTGCCATAATACCCAACAGATGCCCCAGATACATGCTCACAAACTCATCGGTGGCACGCACATTAAAGCGCCTCTCCAGTGATTTCAGGTCGATCTCGGCATCGGATGAAAAAACCAGCGAAGCCTGCTCGACCGCCATGTGCACCTGCTCGCGCAGCGCGAGTGCTTTAGGCGTCGGCATGAGCTTTCTCCCGACCTGGATAAATACGGGGTCGCCCAGTGCATCCCGAATCCGGCTCAAGGTGCGGCTCATCGCCGGGGGGCTCAAATTCATGCGCCTGGCAGCGCCATTGACGCTGCCTTCTTCCAGCAATGCATCCAAAGCCAAAAGCAAATTAAGATCCGGACGTGCCATGCCATCTCCAATCCGTTAACTAAAACGCAATCACATTTAACTCTGAATAATGCGAAGAACATTAAAAAACAAGCGCACTCAAAATGGTGATGCATCAAATTTTCTCGACCACCACCTTTTGGCTGTTTCTTGTGAGGAATCTGCTGCTTGCTGCCACAACAAATGACAGATTGCCACATTCCCTGTGGTGGTGCCTTTGGGGTTTTCCGGGGCCAGAATCTTGCCGCGATAATTTTTTATTTTTACCAGACAATATAACCACATAAAATATATTGCAGTATTAACAAACAAAAGTTCCAACCTGAATATTCCGAACGCCGAAGCTCCCCGAACTATTGCAAGCCACTTATGAGAGTGCTAGATTTTACCTGCGAAGTTTTTTTGTTCGCAACCACCAGAACCAAGGAGGCGAAGTATGGAATATGCCGTTATGCTGGGGACCGTCGGATGCCGCAAAGAGGATTCAATCCTCGGCTCTGTTTGGGGTGGTTGGATGAACTGGTGGCGTCGAATGCTGGCAGCCGCCGACCGCTTTTGAGCACAGCATGTGACACCGCACGCTGTAATCAACCTGTGATTGAAGGCCGGGGCAACTCCCGGCCTTTTTTAATTTTGTCAGGGCCAATCAACAGCCCCCGCGCTTTAAGGTCGCCCCCCTGGCGCATCGCGCCCACCACTACGCGTCACTCTCCTGCCGCACCAGAGTCCTTGGACTTATCATCAAGCACTCAACAGGCACGCGCCAACCAGCGCCTGTTGCTGCCTCCCCCATTTATAATCGCCCATGGCGAACCACCCGCCGCTTTTTTTCGCCTCTTCTAATTATAAAAACTATATTATTGATAGAAAATTTAGTATTAAATCTCCACCAAAACAAAATCCTTATTTTTTACAAGGTTGATAAATATGTTATTTTGCAATAGCCTGCCTTCGGTATTTCACTGTATTAAACTGACATCTAGCATTCTTCAAAGGTGCGAGCCACACTCGCATAAAAAAGCACGGAATAGGACTGGCCTATACGTAACGACACTGCATAACCACTATTTACAGCTTTACTGTTCCTTAACAAAACGGCCTTACTAACTAATCCACCCAGGCTTTCAGCAAATGTCCTTCAGATATTCCAAAAATTACGCATTATGGGATATGATTTTTATCATTGCCATTGCTGGCTATACCCTATTTGGACTATGGGGAGTGAGCCTGCTTTCGTGCGACGGGCTTAAAATCAGCAGCGACCTTTGCTGCTATGTGCAAAATATGGCGGGCGAACTGCGCCGTGAACTGTTTTCACTTGACCCGCTATTAGCGCTTCCAACCACTGCAAATTCCATCATCAGTCTTGAATCAACTTTGGCGAGCCTTCTTCAGCCCGATGACGACATTGTGCAGGGGATGCTGCGGGCTGGTGCTGTGGGTGTGTTTTTCCACTACATTGCCTGTTATTATCTAGGACGCCGCCTTTTCGACACGCCGCTGGTTGCCGCCCTGTTTGCCCTGCTGACAGGCGTGACCGTATGGGTCAGTTTTGGTACGTATTGGGGCTTTGGCTCGGGCGACATAACGCCGCGTGTTTTTTATGCCGCTCTGTTCCCGGTACTGCTGGCAGCAACACTTTCCGCTCTCGACAAACCGCAGCTGCGCCCTCTTATTATGTTTGTTTCGGGCTGCGGCATGTACCTGCACAGCATCAGTTCTCTGGTGGCCAGCTGCATGCTGTTTACCGTCTTTTTCTTTCACAGGGCCAAGGGCGACAGCCTGTTGCGGCACGGGGCATGGCTTCTGTTGAGCCTTGTTGCATGGTGCCTTCCAACATTGCTCTATCTGACAAGCTCCATCAAATCCGCTACGCCATTTTCGGCGCAGGATCTGGCAGTGCTCCAGCAGGTTTTTGACCGCCGCTTTCTTGAAGACGAAGGCGGACTCTGGCGCAGACTGATTGGGCACCTGCATTACAAGAGTGACAGTTTTTTGCTCATCCTTGGCGGCATTGCCGGATTCTTTGTTGTGCGCCGCTATGGCACGCCACCCATGAAGCGTCTGGCATCCATTGTACCCACCCTGTTTTTGGGCTTGTGCATAGCCCTGCTCATTTCGGTAGCGGAAACTCACATCGCTCAGACCCTCGGCAGAATGCCCATGGGAGCGGAGCTTCCGCGTGGAATCCGCTTTGTCATCTTTTTATGCTGGCTCATGATTGTGTGCGGCTTTGCCTGTTTTTGGCAACGCGCGCCCAAGTGGGCGGGCCTTGTTGCCCTTTCCGCTGTAATTGTCGTTCTTGTTTGCGATCAGGGCCGCTGGGCCTATGGAGTACGCTTCGCTTTCAGGCATGTGCTGGAGTTACCGCAGCCAGCGCGAGTACAGAATCGTTTGAGCCGGGGGGCCGCTTACGCGGAAGCCCTGCAAGCCGTGCAACGGATCATTCCGCAAGACGCCCCCATTTTTGCGGAACCCGATGCCATGGCCGTGCGCTATCGCCTGTATCGGCCCTTGGCCTACGCTTTTAAAGACGGATCTTCCTATCTGTACAGCCAGGACGCGCAAGGGGCGGCCCGCTGGCTTGACCTGACCGCCATTCGGGATAAACAGGGATTGACCGCAGCATGGCTTGCCTCTGGCGCTCAGTGGATTTTATGCGGCACCATGTCCGAACGGCAGAACATCGAGCAACAGGGAACAGTTCTCTGGAGCAATGACCGCTGGTTTATCGCCAAACGCGGCATTGCGGCTGAACACGTCACGCAGTGAGGCTTTGCATGCGCCAAACCACTCTCTCGATTGTTGCCCCCGTGTACTGCGAGGGCGGCCATCTGCACAAATTTGTGGCTTCACTCGCGGGGGTACTTGCCCCATTGAAGGCTGAAACCGGCCTCTGCTACGAAATCGTGCTGGTTGACGATGGCTCCACAGACGACACGTGGGCCTCAATGCGCACCCTGACCGGGCAATATGCCAACCTGCGCTGCCTGCGCCTGAGCCGCAACTTCGGCAAGGATGCCGCCCTTTCCGCTGGCCTGGAGGCCGCGCGCGGAGATGCCGTCATCACCATGGACAGCGACATGCAGCACCCAGCCGCACTTATACCAGAGATGGTGGCCTTATGGCGCACCGGCACTGTAGATGTGGTTGATGTGCGCAAGCAGGAGCGCCAGGTAGAATCATTTTTGAGCAGAATCTGCGCCGTCTCATTTTACCGCATTTTTCAGATGCTGACCTCATATGACCTTAAAGGCTCGGGCGACTTCAAGCTACTTGACCGCAAGGTGGTTGAGGCCTGGAAAAATCTTGGCGAACGCAAGCTCTTTTACCGGGGGCTGACATCGTGGATGGGATTTCAGCACAAAGAAATTCTGTTTACGCCCTGCGCCCGTTGCGGCGGCACCAGCAAATGGAGCTTGACCCGCAGAGTCACCCTGGCCGTTGATTCCATGACGTCTTTCAGCGGTAAGCCCTTGCTGATCATTGGCATTATTACCCTGCTGTTCTATGGTTTTTCGTTTATTGTAGGCTGCGAGGCGCTGTGGAGCTATGCCACAGGGCAAGCGGAATCGGGCTTTACCACGGTCATTCTGCTGATGCTGCTGACCGGCAGCGCCATTCTCACAGGCCTGTGCATTCTGTCGGCCTACCTGCACCACGCCTTTGTCGAGCTTAAGGGCAGACCCCGCTATCTTCTGGCCGAGACGCTGGAAGGCGACAAGACGGACGCCTGATTCATGCGCCAGCAAAGCGATGCCGAAAAACAGTCTTTCATGCGTTTTATCGTCCATGCGGATGACTGCGGCCTGACCCGGCAGATCAGCCAGGATATTTTTGCCTGCCTTGCACAGGGGCCGCTCAACTCCGTTTCCGTCATTATGGGCGGCTCGCACGCGACAGAAAGCCTGCAACAACTGGCCGCCATGCCCCATGTTCGTGTGTGCCTGCACCTCAATATTCTTGAAGGGCGCTGCACGGCACCCGTTTCACAAGTGCGCCCGCTGGTTGATGCAGATGGCATCTTTCGGTTCGGGTTGGGGCAGATGCTCTGTAACCTTGCCACTGGCACTGGCCCCAGCAAAAAGGCCCTGCTTTCAGCCATTCGTAATGAATTTGAAGCCCAGATAGATGCCTTTTCCAGCGGCTTTTCACCATTGCGGCAAAGGGGAGGGCTGCATCTGGACGGGCATCTGCACGTGCACACCATCCCCGCCCTGCGCGGGATCATGCGAGACCTCATGCGGGAACACCCTCCTGCCTATGTGCGCCTGCCCAAGGAACCCGCTCACCTGCCCCCGCTGCCATTGGCCCATCTGCTTGTGGGATGCGCGCGGCGCACCCTGCTCGCGCACTGGTCGAGCGGATTTGCTGCCCTGCTGGATCAGGCTGGCATTGCCCATAACAACTTTTTGTGCGGGCTTGTTAGCGGCGGCAACCTTACCGCAGCGCGGGCCGAGGCTTCCCTTGCGGCCATACAGCGCCAGAAGGAGCGCGCCCCGCTGGTGGAAATCATGAGTCACCCCGGTGGCGGGCATGACGCCAGTGATGCCTGTGTGCGGCATAGCGATTTTTACCAGAGCAGCGCACGCCTGACAGAAAAGACCATGCTGCTTGATGGCAGCTTGAACGCAGTGCTGGCGCGCTACGGATCCTTGCAGACCTTTGGGGAAACACAGCCATAGCACCCCATCCAACAAATCCGACAGATGTCGGATTACTCCGGCATTTCACTCAAAAAAATCCCGCACTGCAAACAACAACCGGCCCAAAAGCATAATGCCTTTGGGCCGGTTACATTTGTCAGCAGCAGGCGCTCACGCCTGCATGACCATTATTGACCGCGAATCCAGTAGGTTTCAAAGCCGTCTTCAAGCCAGCCGTCCTTCACCCGGGTGAAACCAGCCTCCTTGAAAAGATCACGGTATTCATCCTGCGTGCGTCGCCAGCCCCAGAACTGCTGCCGACGAATACCCATATAGTGCAAGGCCGCGCGGATGCCGATCTTGATAGCGTTCACAAAACTGCCGATAAACGAATCTTCTTCCAGCAATGACGCAGAAAGCAGCACCAGTTCCCCGCCGGGGGCAAGCTGTGCCCGCAGTTCCCACAGCAGATGCTGGAACTCACGCGTAGGAATGCCGTAGTCGACAGTAGACAGGTAGATCATGTCGTACTGCACATCAGAGGGCAGGCACATGGGCGGCAGCCCGATATAAATGCGGTCGCTGGGTATGTATTCCCGCAGCCACTTCATGCCAACCGTGCTGGGTTCGTTGACGTGCAGTTCAAGCTCCGGCATTTCTTCCAGCAAAATTTTTTCCATATAGCCCACGCCGCTGCCAATGGACAGCACGCGCACGGGTTCCGTGCGCCCTGCGGGGTCTTGCGCCAGTTTTGCACGCAACTGACCGATAAGCCACTTTGCGTCTGTGCGTTTGTTTTCGCGCCAGACAGATGGCAAATCTTCCCAGTTCTTGTAGCGGCGGAACAGCTCTTCATAAAAAACCGCATAAAACTTTGGTTCCGCCAGATGAAAGAATGAAATATGTGAAAAGGACGTGAAGGGTATGCCCTGCCAGCTTTCCTGATAAAAACGCCGCACGTTGAAGCCTCCGAGACATGGCCGCAAAAGCTCGCCTCGCGCAGGATTGCGCCCCAGGCAAACTTTCGATGCGCAAAATCATAACCCAACCGCCAGCAAGGTGCAATGCGCGTAAACCGGGCGGCGGCAACTTGCGCAAGAACGTGATCAGGCCGCAACGTTGCTGCAATACTTAAAAAATATCTGGCAGGCACACGCAGCAACCAGCCAGATATCATGCAGCAGCAAGCGCAAACAAATCGTAAAAATCCGCAAGGGGAGGATCTTTCCGATCCCCCCCTTGCCCATAGCTGCCAAACTGGCAGATACTCAGCAAACAGACATCTTGCGGCCACTATCGCCAACAGACGCTCTTTGCTTTCTTTTTTCTGCCCTTAAAACCTGAATGCGGCGTTCCGTTAACCAGCCTTCATTTCCTGAATAAGCCGCCGCAGCACCTGGGCCTGCTGAGCCATCTCGCTCATGGCCTGATTGGCCCTTCCCATGGCTTGCGCGGTTTCTGCCGAAATCGTTGCTACCTGCTCCACGGAGCGGCTGATCTCCTCGCTGGATGCCGACTGCTGCTCGCTGGCAGCGGCGATGGAACGCACCTGATCGCTTGCCTGTTCCACAAGGCTGACAATCTGCGTAAGCGCCTCGCCAGAAAGCGAAGCCCGGCGCGTGGCGCTTTCAATGGTGGCGACAGACTTGTCCACGCCGTCAATGCCTTTGCGGGTACCTTCCTGAATGCCACGGATAACGCCGCCCACTTCCTGCGTGGCTGTCATGGTCTTTTCCGCCAACTTGCGCACCTCATCGGCCACCACGGCAAAGCCGCGCCCGGCATCGCCAGCGCGGGCCGCCTCAATGGCGGCATTCAGGGCCAGCAGGTTGGTCTGATCAGCGATATCGGAAATAACGCTCATGATCTGTCCAATGCCATCGGCCTGCTTGCCAAGCGTGGCCATATCGGCCTTGACTTCAAGCGACTGCTTTTGCACCTCAGTGATGTCGCTCACCACATTACGAACCAGCTGCGCCCCTTCCTGCGCCTTGGTGCGCGCTGTATCGGAGGTATCAGATGCCTTGGCGGCATTTTCCGCAACTTCGCCCACTGTGGCGTTCATTTCATCCATGGCAGACGATGTAACCGAAACACGCCGGGACTGTTCCTCTGCCCCACGGCTAGATTGCGTAATCAATGCAGAAAGCTGCTCTGTGGCAGTTGATACCACCTCAACCACGCTCTCAAGCTGGTGCGCGGCCTGCAACATCCCCTCAGCCTTGGCACGCTCGGCCTGCACCTTGGCAGCCTGAGCCTCTTGTGTGGCTATTTCCGCATGCTGGGCCTGTTCCGAAGCTTCGGCGCTTTTCTGCTCAGCCTCGGCGATCTTGTCCTTCATGGTTCCCACCATGTTTTGCAAGACATGATAGACGCCGCCGGGCTTCTTTTGCTGACGGAAGGTCACGTCCAGATCACCGTCAGCAATCTTGCCCGCAACTTCGGCAAGATAGCCAGGATCCTCGCCAAGCTGCCGCATAACCTCACGCGTGAGCAACATGCCCTGCCCCACAGACAAAATAAAACCAATGGCAATGGCCGCAAAAATCATTTTCTTGGAAAAATCAGCAAGATTGTCATTGGACTGGGCCAACAGATGGCCCTGCTCTTCCTTGGATTCCACAAGGCGGTTGATGGCATCTTGATACTGATTGGCCAGCTTGTTTCCTTCACCATCAAGATAGGCTTCCGCTCCAGCGGAATCACCAGCCTGCTTCATTTTGAGAACCTTGTCCGTCATGCCTCTGAAGGCGGCACGGTGTACCTTGTACTCTTCAATAATCTGTTTTGCCTTGGCAGAAATAAGAGTCTTTTCCACAGCTTTTGAGCTGTTATCTATTTCTTTGCGCAGTGCTTCAATCTGGGCGGTGCGTTTACTGACCTCTGCGTCAGACGTTGCTCCAACGATACCTTCCATGTTGACGCGAATGCGCTGAAAACCCACGGAAAGCTTCAGCAGATCCGCCATAGGAACTGTGGCGCGCTCGTAAAGAACTGTGTCGGCATCAGTGACCTTACCCAGTTCAAAAACGGCAAAAACACCTACGCCCAGGGTCATCAGCGAAGACAAAACAAAACTCACAATCAACTTTGTTTGCAGCTGCGTATTTTTTAAAAGGCTCATGGTTGATTCTCCAGGAGAGGGGGATTTTATACTATTAGCATACTACTTTCTTTATCGGCATAGTCTTTAAACATTTTAGGTTATCAGCAAAAGTAATTAAAAATATTTTCCATATAACATGCTACAATCCTTTGTTTAGCTACCCAACCCAATTACTATCACAGTATCCACCAACATATGCACAGGCCGCTCGGCAAATCAGGACTTATCAACCGGTCTGAGCGGAATGCAGATTTCCGTCAGCAGGTCTGCAGGAGGGGTCGTCTGCGGTGAGTTCCAGTAAATTTCGAAGCCCGGATCATTATACGGCTCGCGCCCACTCTGCGGAAACCACATGCCAAACAGCGATCTGTAGGCCGGATGCAACAGGGAGTACGGCCCTTTGATGCGCAACGCGGCATATTCCTGTTCCCCGCCAATATGCCGCAAAAAAATATCCTCATTCTGTGACAAGGTGCACAATTCCAAACTCTTTTCCGCTATTCCCGGCGGCAGGCTGACGCAGGCATCCATGCGGCACTTTTGAGGCGCGGTGATGTCCGGGTTGTCGTAGCTCACGCCGTAAGCCACCGAGG
Source organism: Desulfovibrio sp. UIB00 (assembly GCF_022508225.1). NCBI lineage: Bacteria > Pseudomonadati > Thermodesulfobacteriota > Desulfovibrionia > Desulfovibrionales > Desulfovibrionaceae > Desulfovibrio > Desulfovibrio sp. UIB00. The sequence goes on from NZ_JAETXJ010000010.1 coordinate 25,167, forward strand.
CATCAGAAAGCAGGCCGTTGGCCCCCAGCGCGCCGCACAGTTTTTCCCATGCAGGAAAACTCTCGTCATATGGCCCTGTATGCCGTACGGCAGCCACCAGGCGCGGCGCAAACGTTTCGATACGCACTTCCATGGCCGGGAGGCCGGCCATCTCATGATAAAACAGGGGACGCGTCAGATCGCGTCTGCGGGCAACCTCCAGATGTCCCTTCCGGCGACGATATTCAGAGGGCAGCATGCCCAGATGCGCCCGGAAAGCCCGCGTAAAGGCGTCCACGCTATCATAACCCGCGCCAAGGGCTATCTGGGTGACAGATTCAGGGGAATGCCCAAGCTGCATGGCGGCGCGTTCCAGCAATAAACGGCGCACGTATGCCGCAACGCTCTCGCCCACCATGGATGAAAATATCCTGTGAAAATGGTAGGGCGAAAAACAGGCTATGCGCGCCAGTTCCTCCAGGTTTGGCCTGTCATCAAGGTGCTGCTCAATGTGGCGCAGCACAAGGCCTATACGCTGCTGGTAGGTAAGTGTTTCCATGTATTCTCCCATCTCGGTTCTGGCCGCCAAGGGGCACGGTGGGCAGAAGCGCAAAAAAAGTCGAGCGAATTTTCGCCAGCAGGAGCATGCTGCCTCCACACACAATATATCCCCGCAAGGAGTACCTATGAACGGATTTGAAATAAAAGTTGTGGATTTTCCGGCCAAGCAGCTTATGGGCATCAAGGTGTGTACCAACATGGCAAAAGCCAAGGAAGATTGTCCAACCCTATGGCAGAGCTTCTGCCCGCAAATGCCAAAAATTTATGGCAAGGAAAGCTACGGCGTTTCCGTCATGCTCAATGCCCAGGATTTTGATTACTGGGCCGCCGTTGAGGCTGACGAACAGATTCCGGCAGGCATTGAAACCACCGCCATACCGTTCGGCTCCTACGCCCGCTGCACTGTGCCGAATCTGGAGAGCATCGGTGCGGGATACATGTTCATGTACCAGACATGGCTTGGCGGGCAGCAGGAATGGAAACTGAACGAGCAGGCCCCCTGCTTTGAATTGTACCCTGCGGACTGGAATCCGAGTATGCCCTTTGATCTGTTTATGCCGGTCAAGCGTTAGATTCCGCCGTCCGGCGAAGTTGGGACGCCTGCGCGGCCCAGCCTCGCCCGAGAGGCACTAAGTTTATCTTTTCTGCCCTCTGGGCACGGGATTCCGCCGTCCGGCGGAGTTTGGGACGCCTGTGCGGCGCGCAGCAAGGCGGGGCCGGTTATGGGGCTACGCCCCCTTCTCGGCCCCCCTTGCATCCCCCCCGAAGCACCCCCTAAGAAAGGTTTTCAGCTTCCGCAAAACAGCGAGGGCAACGCGGCTATAGCTGCGGGAGCTTCCCTCACTCGCTGCGCTCGCTCAGGTGATCTCCCTCCGCGCCGCGTAAATGCCAGAGGACGCCTTCGCTTCGACCAGTATCCGCTTCAGCCAAATTCCACTGATCTAGTCGCTCGTTTAGGAAATGGCTTCGTACTCTTTCCCCACGGATTCTGGGTTTTCAGTCACCTCCAAGCCCAGGCTAACCACAACAAAAAAACTACGCGATATAGGAAAGTTATGCGCGTAAATGGCAAGTTCCATTCGGTCATAACTAGCAGAATGAATTGCGATTCAGAAAGAGCTGCCCTCCATCAAAAGCTGGTCGTGGAGTCGCCTTCCTTAAACTCGCCGGAGCAAAGCGGAGGCGATGGTTGGTGTTGGGCGAATTTGCAAAATACGCATTTTTCTGGACTGACAAGGAAAAGTCCTGTTTTTGAGCGCAGCGTACTCAAGTACGTGAGCATCAAAAACAGGACTTTAACGCAGTCAGGCCAAAAAAGTCGGGTTTGCGTAAATGCGCCTGACAGGCTCACCCACGCACCAATTCTTCCCGCCTTTTCTTACCCTCTCCCCCCTACACTGCCACAGGGCTACGCCTGGGGCTTACGGCTCAGAATCAACGACATATAGGGCGGAGTTTCACCCGCAGCACAAGCCCCGCCAAGTCCCTGACAGACCTTCTCCGCTGGCTGCTCCACATGGCTCGCCAGCACGCACGACTCCAGCCTGTTGGTTGCGCCCAAGGCTTCCGCAATGGCGGGCAAATTTCGATAGGCCTTGAGAATCACAGCCGTATCACTCTGTTGCAATGAGTCTTCCAGACTCTCCCGACTGTTGATGCCCGGTATGATGCGCAAGGTCTCGCCGTTTTCGCACAAAACGGTGCGGGTGCGGGCAGCTGCCGCCTGAAAGGAAGTGATGCCGGGAATGACCTCCACCGCCAGATGCGGCGCGCATTCGCCAAGGGTGCGCATGAGATAGCCAAACGTGCTGTACACCAGCGGATCGCCAATGGTCAGAAAGGCGGCGCTCTGCCCGCTTTCCAGCACATCTCTGGTTGTCTGGGCTGCTACGCGCCACGCCTCGCGCAAGACGGCGCGGTCGCGCGTCATGGGAAATTCCAGCCGCAACACGCGCACATCGGCCCGCAGATGCGGGCGCGCCGTGTCCAGCGCCGCTGAAAAATCATTGCGGGGCGAGGCTGCCGCAAGGATAACATCCACCTCGCCCAGCACCCTGACTGCCCGCAGGGTCAAAAGATCGGGCGCGCCGGGGCCGACGCCTACGCCATAGAGAATTCCGTTCATTAACTGCTCTCTTTACAATGCTCTGAAATATTTATGGGATCAGTGGGATCAGCGGTGCAGCCAGCTGTCCAGCTCTTCCGCCGCATCCAGGGCGCGGGGGCCGGGGCGGGCAAAACGATCTTCGTCCACCACGAGCACGCGCCCAACGCGCAGGGCGCGCAAATTCCTGTAATGATCGCGCTCCGCTAGAGGCGTTGGCTCAGGATTCATGGGGCCTTTCTGAATAATGTACGCATCCGGGTCTGCCGCGATCAGGGCTTCCTCGCTGTAGCGCACCAGCTTTTTGCTGTCGCTCACCACGTTTTCGCCCCCGGCAAGGGCCAGTATCTCGCTGCTGATGCCGCCGCGTCCGGCAGCCAGCAGATTGGGATAACGCACCTCGTAAAAGACGCGCGCCACGGGCTTGCCAGCATTGCGGCTGCGCAATGCCTGCACACGCCTCTTCCAGCCGTTTACGATGGTTTGGACCCTATCCTCGCGCCCGGCAAGCCGCCCCAGGATTTCCGTAACCTCAAACAGCCGCTCAAAAGAATTTACTTCAAATGTCAGTACGTTCAGCCCCAAGGAACGCAGATTTTCGGTCTGGGTCTGTGCTTCGCTGCGGCCTTCAAGCTGCAAGACCACATCCGGCTGCTGCGCCAGCACAAGCTCGGCATTGGGACGCATGTGCGTACCAATAGCTGGCAGGGCCGCAAGCTCCGGCAGGTTGCCGTCGGCAGCGGTGCGCGCCACCAGCAGGTCGCCAGCGCCAAGGGCCAGAAAAATCTCGTTAAACGCTCCGTACAGGGCGATCACCCTTTTGACGGGTTGGGCAAAGGTTACGGTTGCGCCCGTGTCGTCCGTGATGACAATGGGGGCGGAATCACTGCGTTCACTGTTTTCAGAATTAGCCGCCTGCGCCTCTGCCGGAAGCAGAATCGGACTGAGCGCCATGCATAGGGCCAGACAATAGGTCAGACTCAGCAGAAGAGACTGCCGGGACAGCAGATTTTTTCCCGCTCCATGGACCTTTTGCACTGGCAAGCAAGGCCTGAGGCAGTCCCCACTGGGGGTGGGGCAATACGCAGATGGGTATGTTGTAGAGCGCACCAAGATTCTCCTCTGTAAAAACCTTTGCTACCGGCCCGTCAAAAACCAGGTTTCCGTCCCGCAGCCCCATGAGGCGCGTGGCATACAGGGCCGCCAGATTGCAGTCGTGCACTGCCATGAGCACACAGGCTCCAGCGGCGCGGCGGCGTTCAAGCAGGTCGAACAGATCAACCATTCGCGCCCAGTCCAGCCCTGCGGCCAGCTCGTCCAGCAGCAGGAGCGGACTTTCCTGCGCAAGGGCACGGGCCAGCAAAACCCTTTGCAGCTCGCCGCCCGAAAGTTCTGTGAGCCTGCGCTGCGCCAGCGGCGCGGCTCCGGTTTCTTCAAGCGCCCGGTCTGCTGCGGCATAATCTTCCCGCCCATAGGCCCCAAGCCACGAAAGGTGGGCAAAACGCCCGAGCAGCACCATCTGCCGTGCGGTAAGGCCCTGCGGCAACTGCCCTCGCTGCGGCACCACCGCCACCATGCGGGCGCGCTCGCGCGGCTTCAACGCCGCCAGCGGACGCCCCTGAATTTCAATGGCGCCAGCCTGCGGCGTCAGCACCCCAGAAAGGGCGCGCAGCAGCGTTGTTTTGCCGCTGCCATTGGGGCCAAGCAGGGCGGCGCACTCCCCGGCGTGCAGGGTAAAGCCCGCCTTGTGCAGCACGCTCTGCCCGCCGTATCCGGCGCGCAGCCCGGCAATACGCAGCACAGGCGGCGCCGTGCGCCCCTCATGGCGAATATCTTGGTCAGGCCGCAGCATCAGCGCCTCCGCACCAGCAGGGCAAAAAACGGCCCGCCAAGCAAGGCAGTGACCACGCCCACGGGCAGTTCCTGACCGCCGGAAAGCACGCAGCGGGCCAGCACATCCGCCCAGACCAAGAGCACCCCGCCGCCCAAAAAGGCCGCAGTCAGCAAGGGGCCGTGCCCCCAGCCCAGCAGCAGGCGCAACACATGGGGCACAACCAGCCCCACAAATCCGATCACCCCGGCCACGGCCACGCAGCCAGCGGTCATGCAGCTTGCCCCGGCCAGCAGCCACAGGCGGGCGCGGCCCACATCAAGGCCAGTCTGAGCGGCCTGTTCATCGCCAAGGGCAAGCACGTCCAGGGCGCGCCAGCCAAAGGCCGTTGCCAGCAATCCAGGCACAAGAGTTGCCAGCAAGAGGGGCAGACTGCTCCAGCCCCGGCCCTGAAAGGACCCCATGATCCAGAACACAATACTGGTTACGGATTCCTCGTTAAGGGCCTTCACAAGGGCCACCAGCGCCCCCAAAAAAGCGGCCACGGCAATGCCCGCAAGAATAACGCTCTCCCGGCTGAACGCGCCGTCGCCGCGCCCCAGCCACAGTGCGCAGCCAAGGGCCGCCAGCGCGCCGATCAGAGCCGCAGGGGCCACCAGCCCGGCATGACTGAAGCCAGCCAGCCCCGGCACATTGCCCAGCCACGGAATATTCCCCAGCATGACCACCAGCGGCCCGCCAAGGGCGATAGCCATACTGGCCCCACAGGCTGCTCCGGCGGAAATGCCCAAAGTAAAAGGATCCGCCAGCGGATTGCGCAACACGCCCTGCAATGCCGCCCCGGCCATAGCCAGAGCGCCGCCGCACAGGGCGGCCAGACACACCCGGGCAAGCCGGATGCTCACCACAACTCCGGTCAGGGCCGGATCATCGGGTGCGGGCGCAAAGCCTGCCAATGCCGCCAAAGCGCGAAACACGCTCTGCGCGCTCAAGGGCACAGGCCCAGGCAAGCAGGCCAGCGGCAGCGAAACAAGCCACACGACCACAAGACCGGTAAAAACCGGCCACAGCCTGCGGGATTGCGGATAGGAGGAAGGAGAAGACTCGGTCGTTCTGGTCATGCCAGCCCTCTGGCCGTAGCCTGCGGGGGCAAACGCGGGCCAAAGCGTTGGCTGACCTCAGGGGTCAGACCCTTGCCCAGTGGCGGCCTGCGTTGCGCGGGCATAAAAAAGGCCTCTTCCACTCGTGGTGGAAGAGGCCCGTATTTCCTCTGTCCTGCCGGCAAAAACCCGTTGCCGTGGGGCGGCCAATGCCACACCGTGGTGCCGTCATTCCATGACTGCGCACCTTGGGGCATGGCAGGTCTTCCGGCTTGGTTCCCCTGCTCCGGCCTTCCCGTTTCCAGTGGCGCAAGATGGAGCAAGGTTAAGAACCTTACGGCGGCGGGTCCGCTCCCGTTTTTCACGGGATTCCCTTTTCAAGCCGGTCTGCCCGGCTACCAATGCCGCCAACACTCTAGGCGCGGCCTTGCGGCCTGTCAATGGCTCAGGCTGCTATCCACACAAGGCTGGCCTGACGGCCCGAGCGTCTGGCGCAGCGATAGGAGAAAAACTGATCGTTGTTGCTGGCGGTGCAGATGTCCAGCCCGTAGATGTTGCGCGGCAAAAGCCCCGCCCGCTCCAGCTGGTGCCGCGTGAGGCCCCACAAATCCATGGTTTTGCTGCTGGCGTCAAACCAGGGCAGGTAGGGAGCGCCCCACTCCTTGTCAAAATTGACAAATTCCGCCTTGCCCGGCCCGAGGCTGGGCCCCCGCACGGCCAGCAGATCGCACGGTTCAAGACCGTAACGCTCGCAGAAGCGGGCCACGCCCGTGATGGGGAAATCGCAGCGGTTGCCGCGCCAGCCCGCATGCATGGCGGCGATGTACGCGCCGCTTTTGTGGGCAATGAGGATGGGCTGGCAGTCTGCCGTCTTAATGAGCAGGCCAAGGCCGGGACGCGCTGTGGCCATGCCGTCGCCTTCCGCCGTGACGGGCGTTTCGCAGGCCACGGCCTCCGGCTCAAAAACAAAACCGTCGCCGTGCACCTGCATCAGTTCGGCCCAGGCGGTCATGCCTTGCGGGCGCAGGCCTTCCAGCATGCTGCGACGGTTGGCAATGACGTGTTCGGGGTTATCCTGCACGGTAAAAGCAATGTTGCCGCCGCCAAATTCGCCAAGGCTCACGCCTCCGGCGCGGGTCTGAAAGGCGCAACGCACCTGCGGAACACCGGGGAAAACAAAGGGGATATAGCTTACAGCCACAGCATACGCTCTTCAGTACATATATAGTTGACCCGCTGGTCCCAGGGGGCCAGGGGCAGGGATTCCACAAGCTGAAATTCAAAACACAGACCCACGCGGGGGCAGGTGAATCCTTTTTCCAGAAAGCGGTCGTAATAGCCGCCCCCATAGCCCAGCCGCCCGCCAGCGAGATCAAAGGCCACGCCGGGCAGGAGCGCAAGGTCGGGGGCAAGGGGGTGTGCCCCTGCGCCACTGCCGCCCGCAGCTTCCGGCCCGAAACCGGGCAGGGAATCGTGCGGTTCAAGCAGCCCCAGGGGGCCGGGCCGCAACTGATCCGGGCCGCTGCACGCCACAAAATCCATAAATCCAGGTTCGCTGCGCCGCACACGCGGCAGCCACACGAGCATATGGGCCTGCCATGCCGCGCGCAGCAGGGCTTGCGTGCCAAGCTCGCCCCGCACACCCACATAGAGAGCCACGGAGCGGGCATTCTTCCACAGGGCGGATTCCATCAGCCTGTTTTGCGCCGCCTCGCTGCGGATTTCGGCCAACTGGGGCGACTGCTCCGCCCGCAGACGGCGCATAACTTTACGCACATCGTTTCTGGCCTGAGCCATAGCATCGGGCAGCACGGCAGAAAGATTGCCCGCCGGATTCTTTGGCGGAGCATCTGGCTGATGCGCTGGTTGAGTGGGCGGCGCAGGCACGGGGGACGTGGCATTGGAGGGCAAGCGGCACTTTCCTTGTGGTGCAATGTGTGGCATTCTCAACACCTGCGCCACTGTAACAAAGGAAACAACACCATGCCAAGCGCCGACTCTCAGGATTTTCTCTGGATCGCCGTGGGCGACATCCACGACGAGCCTGAACGTTTTGCCCAGATACCGGAACTCTCGCAGGCTGACGGCATTATCGTTACCGGCGACCTGACCATCACCGGCGGCGTCAAGCAGGCAGAGCAGGTCATGAACGCCCTGTGCGTCCACGACATCCCCGTGATGGCCCAGATCGGCAACATGGACAGGCCTGAAGTTGACCAGTGGCTGAGCGAAAAAGGCTGGAACCTCCACGCCGTCACCCGTGAGCTTACGCCCGAAATCGCCATTTTTGGCGTTGGAGCCTCCACATTTACGCCCTTTGGCACGCCGAGCGAATTTCCGGAATCCGCATTTTCCGCGTGGCTTGAAACCTGCTGGCAAAAAGCCCGCCATTATCCGCACAGCGTGCTTGTTTCGCACAATCCGCCCAAGGATACCGCTTGCGACATGATCCCCGGCGGTATCCATGTGGGCTCCACAGCCGTGCGCGAATTTCTGGAAGAAGCCCAGCCGGACATCTGCCTGTGCGGGCATATCCACGAATCGCGCGCCATGGACCGCGTGGGCCGCACCCTAGTGGTCAACCCCGGCATGCTGGCGCAGGGCGGCTACGTGCTGCTGCGCTCCAATTCGGGCCAGCTCTCCGCCGAACTCAAGATGCTTGAAGACTGATTTTTGCCTGCCGCATCTGCCGGAACGCATTGCAATGATGTGATCCGGCGGATGCGGCCCCTGCCCCGCGCACTCCCCCGCAGCTTTTCTTCTGCCTCCGCAGGATGTTAGATCGGCAAGATGCCGTTCACGCTGCGCTCATTTTCCCGCCCGCCCCTTGCCCGCTTGCATATTTTCAAAAAAAACGTACTCTCCAAAAAGCGGATTAGCATGCTGCCGCCTTCGCGCGCCTTGTTGGCGCTGCGGCGGAGCAAATACGGCACATTCCCGTAAGTGCATGGCATGCTGGCTGAAATTTTCGCGGAGGCCCAGCGCCCCGCAGCAAAAGGATTTTCATGACCATAGACCAAGACACCCCCGTGGCCGCTTCACAGCCAGCCACGGATGCATCGTCGCAGGAAGTTTCCAAACCCAAACGTTCAACCACAACACGCAGCAAGGCCAAACCAGCCGCCAAGCCAGCCGCTGGCAAAACAGCTTCCGGCAAGGCTGCGTCCAAATCCTCCGAATCCACGGTCGCCAAAGATTCTTCTGATTCTAAGGGCGCTTCCGACTCCAAGGCCCCCCAGGCCGAATCAGCTTCATCCAAGACCACGGCGCCCAAGGCCGCCGCAACCGCCAAGGCCGCAGGCCGCAGCGCGGGCAAAACAGCAAAGACGACTACCGCCAAAGCTAAAAAAACGGCTGACGCCTCCAAAGAAATTTCTGGCAGCACGGCAGATGCCGTAGCGCCCAAGTCAGCCGCTGCCACGGCTGCTGAGACCCCCAAGGCTGCTGGCAAAACTGCTGGCAAAACTGCGAGCAAAACTTCGGGCAGGGCGAGCACTTCAAGCCGCGCCGCTACGCCCCGCAAGGCCAAGGCAGCAGAAGCCAACACACCGGAAGCCACACTCACGGCCAAAACGGTCGAAACGTCTGATGGTTCCAAGCAGGAAGCCGCGCCCCAAAAGCCCGCCGCAAAGGCTCCCAAAGGCCGGCCCGCAAAAGTAGCGGCAAAAAGCAGTGTAAAAAACACAGCTCAGGCAACTGCTCCGAAAATTGACGCAACACCTGCAGACGTAGCCCCCAAGACCGCAAGCCCCGCAACAGACAAGCCTGCGGCTGCTGCGGCCCTCACAAGCCCTGCCCCTGCGACTCAACCCCCTGCAAAAACAGCAGACCAGAGCGCAAAACAGACGCCGGAACAAATTTCAGACAAGCCCGCAGAGGCAGCGCCGCGCCAGAACGCCCCCGTAGCGGAACGCGGTCAAAGCCCCCGACAGATTGCCGACCAGAACGCGAGCCAGACCACAAGTCAGCCCACAGACAAAACAGCTGGCGCACCCGCCGCTCAGGCGGAACAGGGTGCGGAACAGGCCGCTGAAAGCGGCACGGCCTCTGCCACCGGCGAGACTGTTGCCGGGGATGGCCCGCGCCGCAAGAATCGGCGTGGACGTCGTGGCGGGCGTGGCCGCAACCGTAAAAAAGAACTGAACGGGCAGGAAGGCGCGCAAACCGCCGAGGATCAGGCCAGCACAGCCCCCCTCGACGATGATGACGAGGCTCTTGATCTGGTCGATGACGCACCGGAACAGGCCAGCCGTGCGCAGGATACGCGCCCCCAGAACGCCTCCAGACAGAGCGCCCCCAGGCAGAACAAGCCCACAAAACAGGCCAAGCCTCAGCAGCAACAGCAGCAGAACAAGCCTGAAAACGGCAAGCCTGCCGAAAACAGCAAACCCGCTGAGAGCAACAAGCCCGCCATTGCCGCCAATGCTGGCAAGGCTCCTGCCGAAGCCCCCAAGGGCAAGCGGCGCATGTTCATCAGCGTACTGCCCGGCGAACAGGTAGAGGTAGCCCTGGCTGAAGACGGTCAGTTGCTGGAATACTATCTGGACATGCTGCACCAGCGCAAAATCAAGGGCAATATTTACAAGGGTGTCATCCACAATATCGACACCAACCTTCAGGCCGCCTTTGTCAGCTACGGCGCGGGCAAGAACGGATTCCTCCAGATTGACGAGGTGCATCCCGAATACTGGCTGGCCCACCACGAACCCTCCAAGGGCAAGAAATTTCCGCCCATCCAGAAGGTGCTGAAAGCCGGTCAGGAAGTATTGGTGCAGGTGGTCAAAGAACCCACCGGCAGCAAGGGCGCGTTTTTGACCACCTGGCTTTCCCTTGCCGGGCGCTTCCTTGTGCTTACGCCGGGGCAGGATCAGATCGGCGTTTCCCGCAAGGTGGACGATGACGAGGAGCGTTCGCGCCTGCGCGAAATGATGAACGGCATTGACCCCGGTCAGGGGCTTGGCGTTATTGTGCGCACGGTCAGCGCCGGAACCACCAAAACCACGCTCAAGAACGATTTGCAGTATCTCAAGCGTGTCTGGCGCGATATCCGCAAAAAAGCCACCGAGGTTTCCGCCCCGACCCTTATCTATCAGGAGCCGGGCCTTTCAGAGCGCGCCGTGCGCGACTATCTGACCGAGGACGTGTGCGAAATCTGGGTTGATAATGATGAAGTGGCGCAGAGCGTGCGCGATACGGTGAACCTGCTGTTCCCCCGCCGCAAGGATATTGTGCGGATGCACACCGACATGCGCACGCCCATGTGGGAGCGCTTTAATCTGCGCCGCCAGCTGGAGCAAATTTATTCGCGCGAGGTGCTGCTGCCTTCTGGCGGGCGTCTGGTGTTTGACCAGACAGAAGCCCTCATGGCCATCGACATCAACTCGGGCAAGATTTCCGGCAAAGGCAACTTTGAGGCCATGGCGCACAAAACCAATATGGAAGCCGCCGAAGCCATTGCCCGTCATCTCAAGCTGCGCGACATCGGCGGTCAGGTGGTTATCGACTTCATTGAAATGCGCGATAAAAAGCACGTGCTTGAAGTGGAAAAAACCCTGCGCACAGCCATGAAGAACGACCGTGCCCGGCACGATGTAGCCCGCATGAGTTCCTTTGGCCTGCTGGAACTGGTGCGTCAGCGCACTGGCTCCTCGGCTTTGGCCATCTCGCTTGAACCTTGCCCCGCCTGCGGCGGTACAGGCATGCGCCGCAATATTGAGTGGCAGGCATTGCAGGCCCTGCGCGAACTGCGCCGTATGGTCAGCGCCGAGCCCAAGGAAAAATGCGTATATCCGGCAAGCCCGGAACTGGCCCTGTATCTGCTGAACCACAAGCGCGACACCCTGCGTGAGATTGAGCAGGATTATGGCAAATGTCTGGAAATAATGGTTCGTCCTTAGAATATGGCACGGCAGCCGGGGTGGAAACCCCGGCTGCTTTTTCTGCACAGCACTCCGCCGCCGACACTGCTCCCGCCGACTCCGTTCTGGCAGGCTCCGTTACTGTTGCGCCCGTTAATCCCCTGCCTGCCAACAGCCTGCTGCTGCATGTTTGCTGCGGGCCGTGCGCCGTCATGCCCCTTACGCGGCTGCTGGACGAAGGCTTTGCCGTAACCGCATGGTTCATGAATCCCAATATCCAGCCGCTGGCAGAATATCTGCGCCGCCGCGAGGCCGCCGGGCAATGCGCTGAACATCTGGGCGTGCCGATTATTTACGCCGATGAAACATGGGACATCACCAACTGGCTGCGCGCTGTGGCAGGGCGTGATACCCCGCCCGCCCGCTGCGCCTATTGCTGCGAAAGCCGCATGCAGGCCGCCTTTGCCTTTGCGCGGCAGCAGGGCTTTGCCTGGGTGAGCAGCAGCCTGCTCTACTCGCGCTATCAGCCCCATGAGGTCATCAAGGCCGCAGGCGAACAACTGGCGGCCCAGCAGGGCGCACCGGGCTTTGCCTACCGCGATTTTCGCGCAGACTGGCAGGAAGGCATAGACCGCTCAAAGGCCATGGAACTCTACCGCCAGCCCTACTGCGGCTGCGTTTACAGCGAGGCGGAGCGCTACCAGAAAAAGCTTTTGCGGTGCATCAAGGGTTGATCGAAATTTTTTTGCAATTTTCGCTTGACCTTGCCCCTGATTTTCCGTAAACACTTCCTTGCCTGAACGATCCCCGATAGCTCAATTGGCAGAGCGGGTGACTGTTAATCACTAGGTTGGCGGTTCAAGTCCGTCTCGGGGAGCCAAAAGAAAGTAAGCCCTTGCAGCTAATAGCCGCGAGGGCTTTTTCTGTTTCTATGTGTTTTATCCCGCTCCTATCCCGCTATTTCAGGTTATGGAGGAGTATGAAGGGGTAATTGGGGTCAATTTTATCAACTGATTGGCTTGCCCCGGCCCCCTCCTCACTGCTAGGCTCCTTGGTAACCTATTGACGCATCTAACCACTTTTACAAATTTGCAGACCATCAAATGACTATCGATTTCAATCAAATTGAATCCCGCCTCTGGGCTGCTGCCGACCAGTTGTGGGCCAACACCGGGCTGAAGCCCGCCGAATTTTCCAATCCAGTGCTTGGGTTGATCTTTTTGCGCTACGCGGAAAAAAAATTTCTGGAAGCTGAAGCCGCATTGATCGAGAAGGGGCTGGACGCTTCCGAGATCGAGAAATTCGACTATCAGGCGGAGGGAGCGCTCTACCTGTCTGACAATGCCCGCTTCTCCTACCTGCTGGCATTGGCAGAAGGGCAAGACGTTGGCAAAGCCGTTAATGAAGCCATGGCGGCTGTGGAGCAGGAAAACGAAGAACTGAAGGGCGTGCTGCCCCGCTCCTACGCCAAGCTCCCCAATACCGTTCTGATCGAGTTGTTGCGCCTGATGGACAGCCTCGGGGAAATCGAAGGTGACGCCTTCGGGACAATTTACGAATACTTCCTCGGCAAGTTCGCAATGGCTGAAGGGCAAAAGGGCGGCGTATTCTACACGCCAACCAGCATCGTCAAACTGATCGTCGAGATCATTGAACCCTTCCACGGCAAAATTTTTGATCCGGCCTGCGGTTCCGGGGGTATGTTTGTTCAGAGTGCCGCCTTCGTACAGCGCCGCAACAAGCGCGCCAGCGAAGAACTCACCGTCTTTGGCACCGAGAAGGCCAACGACACGGTGAAACTCGCCAAAATGAACCTTGCGGTGCATGGCATCTCTGGGGACATCCGGGAAGCCAACACCTACTACGAAGACCCGCACAAGGCGCTTGGCAGGTTCGACTTTGTGATGGCGAACCCGCCCTTCAACGTCTCGGGTGTCGATAAAGAGCGCGTGAAGGATGACCCAAGGTTCCCCTTTGGCATCCCGACCACGGACAACGCCAACTACCTCTGGATTCAGCACTTCTACACCGCCCTGAACAAAACGGGCCGCGCTGGCTTTGTTATGGCGAACTCGGCGGGAGACGCGCGGGGAGCGGAACTGGAGATCCGCAAAAAGCTAATCCAGAGCGGCGGCGTGGATGTGATCGTTTCGGTCGGTTCCAACTTCTTCTACACCGTGACCCTGCCGTGCACCCTGTGGTTCTTCGACAAGGCGAAAGCCAACGGCCAGCGCAAGGATCAGGTGCTGTTCATCGATGCGCGGAGCATCTATCGGCAGGTCAGCCGGGCAATCCGCGACTTTCTGCCGGAACAAATCGAGTTCCTCTCCAACATCGTGCGCCTGTGGCGTGGTGAGGCGGTCGAAACTGGTGCAGGTAGTCAGGAGATGCTCCAGCAGCATTTCCCTGAGGGTGCCTATCAGGACGTCGCCGGAATGTGCAAGGTTGCCACGCGGGCGGACATTGAAGCACAAGGTTGGAGCCTGAATCCGGGGCGGTATGTTGGGGTGGCGGATCAAGGAGAAGACGATTTCGATTTTGTCGAAAGATTGGAGACCCTAAGTCAGGAGTTGGAGGAGCTGAATACTGCGGCACGAGCGTTGGAAGAAAAGATTGCTGCCAACGTAGCATTTCTGCTTAACGGATAGGTAGGTCAACCATGCGAAAACGCCTAGACCAAGTGGGCACGGTCGTAATGGGGCAGTCACCAGATGGCTCAACATACAACAACGAAGGAATTGGAGAACCCCTGCTTAACGGCCCTACGGAATTTGGATCGTCGCATCCAAGCTGTTCTCTTTTCACCACGGGCTCAAAGCGAGAGTGCCAAGCTGGGGACTTACTATTTTGCGTGAGAGGATCGACCACTGGTCGAATGAACCGGGCGGATCGAAAATATTCCTTGGGACGCGGAGTGTGCGCTATAAGAGGGCAAACGCCCTTAGAGACGAAGTTCATTACGTACTGCATCGACTGGCGACTTGAAAATTTGCTGGTTCTGGCTGGAGGTGGGACGTTTCCCAATCTCACAAAAGATACGATTATGGGATTTGAAATACCATTTCCCAAGACACGATTTCGCATCGCCTCGGTCCTGTCCGCCTACGACGACCTGATCGAAAACAACACGCGGCGGATCGCCATCCTTGAGGAAATGGCCCGGCGAATCTACGAGGAGTGGTTTGTCCGCTTCCGTTTTCCGGGCCATGAGCAGGTAAAAATGGTGGAGTCGGAGCTAGGGTTGATCCCGGAGGGGTGGTCGATTCTTCCTCTACAGGATATCGCAACGGTCACGATGGGCCTGTCGCCAAAAGGAGAGAGCTACAACACAGATGGTGATGGGATTCCGTTAATTAACGGCCCTGCGGAGTTTGGTGATCGCTTCACTATGTGTGTTAAATGGACCACTGCACCGACAAAGCTTTGCTCCGCCGGAGATTTTATTGTTTGCGTGAGAGGCTCAACCACAGGCAAATATGTGAAGAGTGACGGTGTGTATTGCCTGGGTAGAGGCGTCTGCGCGATCAAGAGCACTTGGCAGTGCTTTGTGGATCAGATGTTCATGCATCAGCTACCCATACTTTTGGCTCAAACAGGCGGATCGACATTCCCAAGCTGGACTGGGCCGCAACTCAAGCATCATCCTGTGCTTCTTCCAAGTATTGACCTGTTATCTCGTTTCGAGAGCCTTGTTCAGCCAATGAATGCGACGGTACTGAACTATTCCCGAAAGAACGCCAACCTCCGCGCCACCCGCGACCTCCTGCTCCCCAAGCTTATCTCCGGCGAACTCGACGTTTCTTCCCTGCCCGAACCCGAGGAGGTCATCACGGCATGACTCACACTCTCACAGCCAAGGAAGTATTAGCCACTTACGGGGAACTCCCCCTGGTCGAGCTACACGCAATCAGCTGTTTTGCATCCCTTGGCTGGGAGACGGCCAACCTCTACAACGAGGCCTTCGGGCCGAACGGCACGGAAGGCCGCACGTCTGCCGCCGAGGTCATCCTTGCGCCTCGTCTTCGCAAGGCGCTGGAGCGCATCAATCCCGGCTATCCGGCTACTGCCTATGATCAGGCCATCGAACAACTGACAGAGGATCGCTCCACGCAGATTCCCGTCAATGCCAATCAGGCTTTTTACAAGCTGCTGCGGGACCGGGTGAAGGTGGAGATTGCAGACGACGACGGCAACCCGCAGACGGTTGAACTTTCTGTCATTGACTGGAGCAACCCAGAGAACAACGACTTCTTCCTTGCCCAGCAGATGTGGGTGTCTGGGGAGATGTACAAGCGCCGCTGCGACCTGCTCGGCTTTGTCAACGGGATGCCCCTGATCTTCATCGAACTGAAGGGCCCGCATGTTCCCCTGAAGTCCGCCTATGACGACAACCTGAAGGACTACAAGGGGCAGAGCATCCCGCAGCTCTTCCATCCCAATGCATTCATTCTGCTGTCCAACGGCACGCAAACCCGTGTGGGCACCCTGACCAGCCCCTGGGAACATTTTTTTGAATGGCGGCGGATTGATGATGAAACCGAGGCGGGTTCAACTGGTCTGGAGACCGCCATTCGCGGGCTCTGCCACAAGCGGCGACTGCTTGACATTGTGGAGAACTTCACCCTGTTCGAGTTGGCGCGCGGTGGCCTGATCAAAAAGGTAGCCAAAAACCACCAGTACCTGGGTGTGAACAAGGCCATTGCCCAGATGATCATGCTGCGGGAAGCCGGGGATGCGGAAGCCGCCAAAAAGCTCGGCGTATTCTGGCACACGCAGGGGAGCGGAAAGAGCCTCTCCATGGTGTTCTTCACCCAGAAGATTCTTCGCACCCTGCCCGGCAAGTGGACCTTTGTGATCGTCACTGACCGCTCCGAACTGGACGATCAAATCTACAAGACCTTCACGGCAACCGGGGCAATCACGGGGGCGGAAGTACAGGCCAGCAGCGGGGACAACCTGAAACTGCTGCTGTCGCAGGACCACCGCTACGTCTTCAGCCTGATCCAGAAGTTCCACACGGACAAAGGCGTGGCTTACCCGCAGATTTCGGACCGCAGCGACATCATCGTAATCACGGACGAAGCCCACCGCAGCCAGTACGACATCTTCGCGCTGAACATGCGCAATGCCCTGCCCAACGCCGCCTTTCTCGGCTTTACCGGGACACCGCTGATTGCCGGGGAGGAAGAACGTACCCGCGAAGTATTCGGCGACTACGTTTCGGTCTATGACTTTGCCCGATCCATCGAGGATGGGGCCACGGTGCCGCTCTACTACGAAAACCGCACGCCGGAACTTCAGATCACCAACGAAAACCTGAACAGGGATATCGAAAATCTCCTTGAAAAGGCTGAACTGGACGAAGCTCAGGAAAAGAAGCTGGAGCGGGAATTTGCCCGCGAGTACCACCTGATTACCCGCAATGAGCGGCTGGAGACCATCGCCGCCGATCTGGTGAAGCATTTTCTCGGTCGAGGCTATCGTGGCAAGGCTATGATGATCTGCATCGACAAGGCCACGGCTGTGCGGATGTACGACAAGGTGCAAGCCCTCTGGAAGCAACAGCTGGCTGATCTGCAAAAGCAGATGAAAACAGCCGCCGGGGATGCCAGAGAAGTGCTCGCCGATAAAATCATGGTCATGCAGAGCACCGATATGGCCGTGATTGTGTCGCAAGGCCAGAACGAAGTTGAAGACCTCAAGGCCAAGGGGCTGGATATCGTTCCGCACCGGCAGCGTATGCTGCGCGAGGACCTGGACGAAAAATTCAAAGACCCCGACAGTTCCCTGCGTCTGGTCTTCGTCTGTGCCATGTGGATTACAGGTTTTGATGTGCCGACCTGCTCGACCCTGTACCTCGACAAGCCGATGCGGAACCACTCCCTGATGCAGACCATCGCTCGGGCCAACCGCGTGGCGCCGGGCAAGAGTGCCGGTTTGATCGTCGATTATGTGGGTATCTTCCGTAATCTTCAGGATGCCCTGCGCATCTACGCCAAACCCAATCAGCCGGGGCAGATGCCCATCAAGGACAAGGCGGCTCTGGTGGCACAACTGAAGGAGCTGCTGAAAAAAGCGGAAGCTTTCTGCGCGGGTATGGGCATTGACCTGATGGCGATTGTAAGCACCCCGCTGGAAAATCGCCTGGAAGCCCTGCAAAAAGCCATGGATGTGATCCTTGAAGCCGGGGAAGACAAGGTCAAGGCATACCTGCTCATGGCTGGTCAGGTGGCCAGAACCTTCAAGGCGATCCTTCCCGATGCCGAGGCCAACGCTTACGCCCCCATGTCTGTTCTGGTGGCTTACCTCGGGGCAATGATCAAGGCACTGCGCCCTACCCCTGACATCTCCGGGGTGATGAGCGACCTGGACGCTCTGCTGGATGACTCCATTGCAACCGAGGGATACCGCATCGGGGACCGCCCGGCGGCTGAAGCCCTGATCGACCTCTCGCAGATCGATTTTGCCGCTCTCCAACAAAAGTTCGCGATGGGTAAGAAAGCTACCGAGACCGAAAAACTGAAGGGGCAAATCGAGAAAAAACTGGAGAAGATGGTTCGGGAGAACAAGGGACGGATCGACTTCATGGAGACGTTCAAAAAGCTGATCGACAGCTACAATGCCTCCAGCCATAACCTCGAGGCATTCTTCAAGGATCTGATGGATTTTGCCCAGAACCTGACGGACGAGGAACAACGGTCACACCGAGAGAACCTCACCGAGGAGGAACTGGCCATTTTCGACCTGCTGACACAGCCAGAGCCGGAACTGAGCGACAAAGAAAAAGGCGAGGTCAAAAAGGTTGCCAAGGATCTTCTCGCCAAGCTGAAAGCCGAAAAACTGGTGCTGGACTGGCGGCTGAAGACCCAGACCAAGGCTGATGTGGAACGAACCATCCGGGACTTCTACATCAAGCTGCCGATGGCCTACACGCCCGACCTGAAAAAGGACAAACGGGTGAAGACATACGCCCATATCTACGAAAACTACTTTGGGGCGGGACAGAGCATCTACCAGCAAGCCCCCGGCACCGTGTCTTGTGCGTGACAGTATTTTTATAGATCGCGTTACCCAATGGCCCAGTGGATGCTGATCGCCGGGAAGCGGCTCTTGTTTCTGAGGTGACGGGGTATTGCGGCAAGTCAAATCCGTACCCGGGCTTCCGCACCGAACGATAGAAGCATCAGGCTTTTCTTATTTTTTACATACACACCAGCGGGTGCCCAACCCGACAATTTCATTTCACCCGTCCGTATTGCCCTTTGCTCTGGTTTGCGCCAATATCCAGACAGTTATACACCGTCGCGCACATGAACCGGAGGGCCGGGTGAAGCCTTTTTTGACCTTGCAATCAGTTGAAGCGGTGCTTGAGCATATTCGGGCATTTCCCCTTTTGAGTGAAGAGCGCGTCCCGTTGGACGATGCCCTTGGTCGCGGCCTTGCCCAATGCTTTTCGGCAACAGAAGACCTGCCCGGATTTGACCGCTCCACCGTTGACGGTTTCGCCTGCCGCGCCCGTGATGTTTTTGGCGCGCAGGAGGGCAACCCCGCTCTGGTGGAATGCGTGGCCGACTGCCGCATGGGCGAGGTGCCGGACATCAAGCTTGAAGAAGGACAGACCGCGCGCATTCTCACCGGGGGCATGCTGCCGCAGGGCGCGGATTGCGTGGTGATGGTTGAATACTCCCGCCCGGCGGGAGGCAATCTCATTGAAATTACCCGCAGTCAGGCCCCGGGCGACAATGTTATTTTTCGCGATGATGACGCAACCGCTGGGGCTTTGCTGCTGCAAGCCGGGCACCGCCTGCGCCCTCAGGACATTGGCCTGCTGGCGGCTTTTGGCGTGGTGGATGTGGACGTACGCCGCAAACCTCTGGTTGCCGTGCTCTCTACGGGCGATGAGGTTGTGCCCAGTTCCGCGACTCCGCCGCCGGGCAAAATCCGCGACATCAACGCCCACAGCATTGCAGCCCTCTGCCGCGAGGCTGGCGCGCAGGCCGTGAGAGCCGGGATTGTCAACGATGACGCCGCCAAACTCAAAGCAGCAGTAACCCAGCTTGCAGAAACACATGACGTGGTGGTGGTTTCCGGCGGTTCCTCAGCAGGCATGCGCGACCACACCGTGGAAATTTTTGAGTCTCTGCCTCAGGCTCAGTTGCTGGTGCACGGGGTCGCCATCAGCCCCGGCAAACCCTTTATTCTGGCTAGGGCCGTAGTCAACGGGCGCACAGTCTGCCTTGTGGGCCTGCCCGGTCACGTCACCAGCGCGCTTGTCTGCGCCCGCGTATTTCTTGCCCCCTTGCTGGAGCACCTTCAAGGGCATGCCAGTTCCGCAAAGCTGCCGCAGGTTCCCGCTGTGCTTGCACGTTCTGTAGCTTCCGCACAGGGCAGGCGCGACTATCTGCGCGTAAAACTACGCCCCCTGCCCTGCCAGCCCCCCACGCGGGCACCGTCAGATAAAAATCTGCAACCGCTGTACGAGGCGGAACCCATCATGGGCGCATCGGGCCTTATTTCTGGCATTGCTGCGGCAGACGGCCTCATGGTCTGCCCTGAAAACCGCGAAGGCTACGATGCGGGCGATACCGTTATGGTGGAACTTTTTCGCTAGACCAGCCCGCGTCTGGCACTATTGCTGGGAGAATTATCTTGAAGCGCAACACATATCTGACTCTGCTTCCCCCGGAAGAAGCCCGCGCCAACTGGTTTTCATGCCTTGACGCCAAAGCCTTCGCCCTTGGCGAGGAACGCATCCCTCTGGCGCAGGCCCTGCGCCGCGTGCTCAGCAGGCCCGTGGCGGCCCTGCGTTCATCCCCGGCCTTTCACGGCGCGGCAATGGACGGCATCGCCGTACATGCGGAGGATACCTTCACCGCCTCTGCCCGTACCCCATTGCGTCTCAAAATTGGCGAACAGGCCCACTGGATCAACACCGGGCACCCCTTGCCGCTGGGCTGCAACGCCGTGGTGATGATGGAGAACATCAATACCGAGACTGAAAAGGATTCTCAGGGCGAATCGCAGTGGGCCGTTATAGAAAAGGCCGCCTTTCCCTGGCAGCACGTGCGCAAAATGGGTGAAGACATGGTGGCTACAGAGATCATCCTGCCGCCTGGAACGTGCATTGGTCCCTACGACCTTGGCGCGCTGGCGGCAGGCGGCGCGCTTGAAGTACCGGTATTCCGCCGCCCCCGCGTTTCCATCATCCCCAGCGGGTCGGAAATTGTGCCGCTGGTGGATGCGCGGGAGGAAGATCTGCGCGCAGGCCGCGTGCTGCCAGAATTCAATTCACTGATTTTTTCGGCCATGATTACGGAGGCCGGGGGTGAAGCCGCTACCCTGCCTGTGGTTCCTGACGACCCAGAGGCTATCCGCGCGGCCATTGTCAGCGCCATTGCAACTGCCGACATGGTTATTCTCAACGCCGGGTCTTCGGCTGGCAGCCACGATTTTACGGCCCATGTGCTTGGGCAGATGGGTACAGTGGTGACGCACGGAATTTCAGTCATGCCGGGCAAACCCACGGTGCTGGCGGTAGTCAACGGCAAGCCCGTGGTAGGTGTGCCTGGGTATCCCGTTTCTGCGGGCATATCCATGGAAGAATTTGTTCTGCCCCTGTTGGCCCTGTGGCAAAAACGGGCCATGAGCGAGCGGCAGAAGATCACGGCGGTACCCTGCAATCCCCTGCCCTCGCGCCCCGGTATGGAAGAACGGTTGCGGGTCAAACTGGGCTGCGTAGGCGATACGGTTGTTGCCGTGCCCCTGCCGCGCGGCGCTGGCACCATAACCAGCCTCAGCCGGGCTGACGGCATCATTCGCATTCCGCGCGACAGCGAAGGCTGCAATGCAGGGGAACCCGTTACTGTCGAGCTGCTGCGCCCCGCCACGGCCCTTGCGGGCGCACTGCTTGCCATTGGCAGTCACGACAACACGCTTGACCTGCTGGACAGCATGCTGCGCAAGGCGCATCCGCAGTTCCGGCTCACCTCGGCCCATGTGGGTTCGCTGGGCGGCATCATGGCGCTCAAGCGCGGGCAATGCCATCTGGCGGGCAGTCATCTGCTCGACCCGGCAAGTGGCGTATATAACCGCAAGGCCATTGAGGATAACCTGGAAGAACCCACTGTGTTGCTGCGTCTGGTGGACAGGGAACAGGGCATTCTGACCGCGCCCGGTAACCCCCTTGGCATCAACAGCATTGAAGACCTCGCCAAGCCGGGGGTGCGCTTCATCAACCGCCAGCGCGGCAGCGGAACCCGCGTGTTGCTCGACTACCGCCTGAGTCGCCTTGGCATCGCGCACACAAGCATCAACGGATACCGCGACGAGGAATATACGCACATGAACGTTGCTGCCGCAGTGCTTTCTGGTCGGGTGGATGCAGGTCTTGCCGTGCGTGCTGCGGCCAATGCGCTGGGCCTGCCATTCACGCCCATCGGTGTTGAAGAATATGATCTGGTCATTCCCTGCCGTTTTTTTGATGGGGATGCGGTTCAGGCCCTGCTGGATGTTATCCGCAGCAAGGCCTTCCGCCAGACAGTGGAAGGCATGGGCGGTTACGGCACGGAAAAAACCGGGCAGATTATCTGGGAATACGCCGGGAAACAGGGCGTGGAATGAACGGTTAGGCCTTACCCGCCCAATCAAAACGCTCCATTTCCGGCACCGAGAGGTCGAGATGGTACAGGGCGCTGCTGGCTTTGCGGCTCAAAATGGTCTGCAGAGCCAGCTTGGCCATGAGGCAGGCAACCGAAGCCGGGGCCAGCGCGCCAACGCCTTCGCGCCGTGCATGCTCAAGCTCGTTGTCGCTCTGCCCTTGCGGGTAAAGCTCCTCAAGCCGCGCCTGCGGGCCTGAGTTGGCGTAGCAAAAGCCTTCTTCGCGCAGTACGGAACCGTGGATGAATGGCACGCCAGCAGCAAGAGCTGCCCTTTCCAGGGCTGTTTTGGCGCTGATGTTGTCCAGGCAATCCAGGGCCACGTCCATACCAGCCACAAGATCGGACAGATTGCCCGCATCTGCCACTAATCCAAGAGCTTCAGTCTCCACGTGGCTGGCAATATCCGCCAGGGCATTGCGCACAACGCAGACCTTGCGCTGCCCCAGCACACGCTCTGTACAGAACCGCTGGCGGTTGAGATTGCTTTCGTCAAACACATCGTTATCCACAAGCCGTATGCCGCCTACGCCGGAGCGGGCCAGCAATTCGGCCACGTGCCCCCCCAGACCGCCACTGCCCAGCACAAGCACGCGGCTTTGCAGCAGCCGCGTCATTTCTTCCGCTGTGACCAGCCCGAAATTCCGGCGAAAGCGCTCCGGCCAGATGTTCCGCCCCAACAGGTAAATCATGGCGGCGCGTAGCGTCAGAGCCTGGGACGCGGCCCAAAGGCGCAAGCCCTCAAGGCTCACGAACAGTGTTTCCTGCGTATTGCCAGCAGATTTTGTCTGGTATCTTGCCCGGATATAAGGGCTGAAGAACTGGTGCAGATCAGATATTGTCATGGTCAACGGGCCTAGCCTCCTCCGACAGCCGGAAAATAGGCAATACGGTCTCCGTCGCGCATGAGATCACTCACCTTCTGCTGGAGTCCGTTGACCATGACAATTTTTATGTCTTGCGGCGGCAATCCCAGATGTTGCGCCAACTGGGCCACGGTGCTGCCCTCCGGCATTTCCACCTGCAAACCTGTTTCCGGCACGTAGTCCGGCACATAGTCACGTAGGGTGGTGCTCAGCTTAACGGTCAGTTTCATGGACGCTCCTTGACCTCATAAGGTCTTGTCCAGTTATGCCCGCCCTGTCCGAAAACAGTCAAGCCAGCCGGGGCGCACGCCATGGCGCCGCCGTAAAACAAAATCTCTAGCCCCCGCTCCGAACCAGCCGGAGCGGAGGCCAATAAGGGCAACCCTACTTC
Organism: Desulfovibrio sp. UIB00; assembly: GCF_022508225.1. Classification (NCBI taxonomy): domain Bacteria; kingdom Pseudomonadati; phylum Thermodesulfobacteriota; class Desulfovibrionia; order Desulfovibrionales; family Desulfovibrionaceae; genus Desulfovibrio; species Desulfovibrio sp. UIB00. Next base: position 48,512 of record NZ_JAETXJ010000010.1, read on the forward strand.
TTTTCCTCAATCCAGTTGAAGACCGTCTTGAGTTCCTCGTGGGTAATGTCGAAAGTGGTGTTGTGCGGGGGCAGCTTTTCGTCAGTGAAGAAATCGGGCAGCACGTCCGCAGCCTGGGTGATGCCCGCGCGGCGGTTGAAGTCGATTTCCGTGGAAAGAATACGCTGGCCCAACGTTACAACGTCGTCGCCGGTGAGCTTCCAGCCAAACTTGGCATTGAGCATGTCCACAATGGCGGGCAGGGCATCCGGCACGTCAAGAATGGCAAAAGCCGTGAACAGGCACAGGCCCACGGAATCCACAGAGGCGGTAGCCACCTGGAGATTGCGCGAAAGCTCGATCTGCCCGTCCTTCTTGAGGGGGTCAACCGTACCGCCGCAGTTAAGGATGTTGGCCGTCACCGCGTAGCCGGCGGTGTGGTCCGCGCCCATGGGCGAGGTGGCGTAGGTGACGCCCTGGCCCTTGACTGCACGGGGATCATAGGCGGGCAGGCTCTGGCCCTTGACCGCAGGCACGCGCCGCACGCCAAACACCCGGCCCGTGGTGGCCGCGCCGCAACCAACAATACGACCAAGCGGAGAGCCTTCGCTGATGCCGTTCATGACATCAAGCACAGCCTTGGTATCCCCGTAGGGAATGGCGCCGCCAGCCATGGCAACGCCCACGGCAACGCCCACATCAATGGTGTCCACGCCGATGTCGTCGCACATGTAATCGTACTTTGAGATGGCATCAAGATCGCCAATGCCGGAGTGGGGGCCGAAGCACCAGAGGGTTTCGTATTCGGGCCACTTGCTCTGGAACTTGCCCTTCTTGTCGGGCAAAATGCCGCTGCAACGGATCATGCAGCCGCTCATGCAGCCGTGGGCCACCTTGCCCTCGCCGCCGCGTTCCTTGGTGAGCTGGTTCAAAAGTTCGCCCGAAACAGCCTCATGCTTGTCAAACTGTCCAACAGTAAAGTTGGCGGTGGGCAGGCCGCCCGCCTCGTGCAGGATGTTGACGAGCACGGCGGTGCCGTATTCGGCAAGTCCCTTGCTGGTGATGGGGTGTTCGGAAAGCGCCGTGGCGAAGCGCTTGGAAGCCTCGCGAAAAGCCTTTTCATCAGCCAGAGGCTGGCTCTTGCCGCCTTCGGGATTCACAATGATGGCCTTGAGCCCCTTGGAACCCATTACCGCGCCAACGCCGCCGCGCCCGGCATGGCGCATGGGCCGCAGTTCGCGGTCGGTGCAGGCAATGGAAGCCGCCGTGAGCTTGAATTCACCCGCACGGCCAATGGTGATGTAGCTGCAATCCTTGCCGTACTTTTCCACCAGCTTGGCCACGGCATCAAAGTTGTTCATCCCGGCCACTTCGGCGGGAATCAGCTTGGCGTGGTCCTTGCTCACTTCAAGCTGCCACCACTCGCCTTCCTTGGCCATGTCTTCCACAATAACAGCCAGAATGCCCAAACGGGCCAGGTGACCGCCGGGCTGACCGCCCGCGTTGGATTCCTTGATGCCTTCGGTCAGCGGGCTTTTGCAGCCCACGGAAATACGGTTGGCGTTGGGGCTGTTGGTGGCACCCAGCAGGCCGGGAGCAAAAACAAGCTTGTTGTGGGGGCCAATGGGCGTACAGGTGGGCGGCACCTCACGCGCAACGATGGTAGAAGTCAACGCACGGCCGCCAAGGCCAGCGTATTCTTGAGGGATTTCTTCAAAAACACAGGTCTTGGTTGCCATATTGACGCGCAAAAAACGGAACATGGAGCCTCCTTAAACAAGGCGCAGTTACGCCCGTTTGTGTTTATCCTTCGATACCATTGCGAGAAAAAAAAGTGCAAGCGGGTAAAAAAAATGTCTCGCTTTTCTCCTGTTAGGGGAAAAGAAGAGGAGGAAAAGGGAGTTTTTGTGCAAGAGGGAGGAAAAGGAGAATTTGCTGTAAGGGAAAACCGGGATGATACAGGCAGGATCTATAATGACGAAACGCGGGCGTCCATGTCCCACGAGGTGCCAAGCTTGATTTCACGGGCATCAATGGCACGCAGCAAGGCAGGGTCGTGTGTGGCGCAGACAACAGTCATGCCTTCTGCCGTGCTGTTCCTTACGGCCAGAGCAATGGCCCGTGCGCTTGCGGCATCCACATTGGCTGTTGGCTCGTCAAGCAGCAGCACCCTTGGCCGCAGGGCCAGGCGCGATGCCAGGGCAACCCGCTGGCGTTCGCCGCCAGAAAGTTCGTGCGGGCCGCGATCCGCAAAATTCCAGGGATCGTCAAAACCTGCGGCCTGCATGCAGCAGTCAAATGTCTGCCGCAGATCTGCCCCTTGGTGGCGGAGTTTCAACCCAAGCACCACGTTATTGAAAACGCTCATGTGCAGCAGATAGGGATCCTGCAAAAGCAGGGTTGCCTCCTTGCGGCCCTCTGCCCCGCCAGCATACCGCAGCTCGCCAGAAGCAGGGTGCTCCAGAAAGGCCAGCAGCCGCAACAAGGTTGATTTGCCGCAACCATTGGGGCCGGTGAGGAATACTGCCCCGCCTTCTTCAATAGCAAGGTGCTGAACATTGAGCGCTTCGCGCCCATTATAGCGCTGTACAAGGTTGCGGGCTTCATACAGCTTGCCGCTCATGCCCGCCCCCTGCGCCGGAAAAATGCAAGCGCCAGATTGACCACAAAGGCCATGAGCAACAGCACAAGGCCAAGGGCAATACCCTGAGCAAAATCGCCCTTGCTGGTTTCAAGGGCAATGGCCGTTGTCATGGTGCGGGTGGCGTAACGAATGTTGCCCCCAAGCATCATGGCCACGCCCACTTCTGTAATCACGCGGCCAAAGGCCGTAACGCAGACCATGCCCACGGCGTAACGGCACTCCCACAGTGCGTACATGGCAAGCTGCCTGCCGTTGGCCCCAAGCGTGAGCAGGGTCTCGCGGCAGCGGGGATCGAGGTCTTCAAGCGCCTGCGCTGTCCATGAAACTACAATGGGCAAGGCCAGCACCGCCTGGCCGATGGCCATGCCCGGCAGGGTAAACAACAGTCCATATTCGCCAAGGGGGCCGCGCGCGGTAATGAAGGCATAGACCAGCAGGCCGATCAACACTGTGGGAAAGGCCAGCAAGGTATCTGAAACCAGCCGCAGCGCCCTTTTGCCGGGAAAAGAGCAATGGCCAAGCAGAAAACCCAGCGGCACCCCCAGCAGCAGAGCTGCCGCCATGGCGTAGCAGGTAGACGCAATGGTTGCGTAAATAGCCGAAAGCGTGGCCTCATCCATGTGCATGAGCAGATAAAGCGCGTTGCTGAATCCGCTGAGGAGATAATCCATTACTGCCGCTCGCTGCTCTGGTCAAAATAGCATTCGCCCGAAGCCGGGGCACACCACCGGCCCCGGGCGAATGCGTGTTGCATGCCTGCGCTACCGGGATGCGCTACTTGTTGGCATTGGGGAAGAAAAGCTGTTTCCCCTTGAGCATGTACCCGGCGATCTTCTGCTGTGTGGTCGGGGCAACCCACCAGTCTTCAAACTTCTTGGCAAGGTCGGTCTTGACCTTGGGGCACTGGGCCGGATTGACCGTGATGACGCTGTACTGGTTGAAAAGGGCCTTGTCGCCCTCAACCACAATAGCCAGCGGGTTTTTGTCGCCCATCTTGTCGGCAAAGGTGATCCAGGTTCCACGGTCGGTGAGGGCGTATGCCTGCTTTTCGGCAGCCATGTTCAAGGTAGAGATCATGCCCTGCCCGGCAGAAAAATATTTGGGATCCTTGTCGGGCACAATGTTGCTCTGCTGCCACAGCTTCTGCTCCGCCTTGTGCGTGCCGGACTGATCGCCACGGCTCACAAAGCCCGACTTGGTATCCAGAATACGCTTGAGCGCCTCGGCAGTGGTCTGCCCTTTCACGCCAGCGGGGTCAGCCACGGGGCCAACGATCACAAAGTCATTGTACATGACCTGACGGCGGTCCACGCCATGCCCGGCCTTGACAAATTCAAGCTCAGCCGAAGGCGCATGCACCAGCAACACGTCGGCATCACAATTTTTGGCGATTTCAAGGGCCTTGCCTGTGCCCACGGCAACCCATTTCAGCTCAATGCCGGTTTCCTGCTTGAAGACAGGCTCCAGATATTCGAGCAGGCCGGAATCCTGCGTACTGGTGGTGGTTGCCATCATGAGAGTATCAGCGGCCAGAACTGGCGCGGCGCAGGCCATGTAGCCAGCAGCGCAAGCCAGAAGCAGAAAACGGGGAAAACGGAACATGGATCAGACTCCTTTTGAAGAGGTAATCTTAAAAGACCAACTCTGTTCAGCGCGACTTTAATCACGCTATCATGAAAAAACGGGACATAAAAGATTGCAAAAGGAGGCGCAAAACAGGGAGGCAACAAACCAGCTTCATGCGGGCCGCAGCAATATCAGAAAAAACTACTCAGCCACCAGCCGAACAGCGCTGGAGGCAAAATGGGCGTACACCTTTTTGCCGTCACGCAGATGCATGGTGTCCAGCGTGCATGTGTCGACAGTTGCCCGAAGGGTTGTGCCGTCTGACAGACCGACGCAAACAAAGGTTTCCACCATGTCAGAGTGCAGACTTTCCACCACGCCCTTGACGCAGTTGGCAAGACTCATGGACGAGTTTTCAAGGCTCAGGACTATGCGTTCCGGGTCTACCCTCACGCTCAGCACCTGATTTTCGTGCACTTCATGCAGGGCGGCTTCTTCCGGCGTGCAGGCCACTGCGAGCCTGAAATCAGAAAAAGTGGTTATCTCCACATATACCTTGCGCATGCCGGTAAATATGCGGGTAACAATGCCCCAAAAAAGATTGGTTCCATCATCGGCCTCGCCGCCGTGGCAGGCACTTGCAGAGGTGCCATTTGCCTGGACCTGCGAGGTGAGCAGCTTACGCGCTTCGCCGTCAGAAAAGTTCAGGAATGCCAGCAGTTGGTCAGCATCCTGTTGCCCGAGGAATTTGAGCACCAACGGCATGGGCACATGCAGTTCCAGCAACTCAAGCCCGCGTGAATAACGTATGGCACGTGGCCCAACGCAGGCAGACGGCAGATCCATCAAGCTGCCCACGGCATAAAATTTCTTGCGCAGAAAGCTCTGGTCAAACTGTAAAAAATCAGGCTCCGCCGCCTGCGGCAGACCAAGAATGCGCCGGATATTGCGCATGGCGCTTACGGGCAGCAATATTTCGCGCGCATTGGAGCCAGAAACACGCAGCATGCCCGTGACGGTGTCTATGGATGAACGAAGCTCCAGCCCCAGTACCTCGCCCAGCCGCAAGCCGCCGTAGCGCATCAGTAAAAAAATCAGATGCAGACGCGCCCGCATGGTTTTTTGCGTGCGTGTTGCGGCCTCGGCCTCCCACTGCTCCCAGCACAGGGTCAGGCCTTCGAGTTGTTGGCGGGTCAAGTGATTGCGCATGGTTTTTCTCAACGCCACAGTAGCAGGTTGTGCCGCCGCTGTCAGCTTTCCCAATTCCTCTGTTGCGCTTGCGCCTCAAACGCACTGAAGGATGGTGCAAAAATCCGGGAATACGCGTGCCATACCCTACTCATACTACAACTTCAAAGAACCTGCCAAGAGTGCAACATGGAAACAATGAATTTGCAATAAACACTCATATATTAATGGCATTGAAAACTTCTGGGCCTTCGCCAAGACGCGCCTTGTGCGCTTTAGTGGGCTGGCAAAACACACATTTTACTTTCATTTGAAATAATGCGAATTCTGCTTTAATCACAGAAACGAGGATCTTTACAAATTCGTCCTCAAAATGCTCAGAAAAAGACCTCTCTGCTTGGCATGAAACTTTGATATTGTAGCATATTGATTGGAATTTTTTTCGCTTAACGGGTCACGATCAAGCCCTTCGTTCCCCATACAAAAAGCCGCCCCTGATCTTCAGCAAAAAAGATCAGGGGCGGCTACCTTCCCTTCAGGCTGTGCCAAAAGAGCTTTTATCTAGAATGTCAGCGCCAACCCCACAACAGGGCCATGCTGAACAGCGTTGACCTTGAAGTTATCCCTGCCGCTGCCGGATTCATAGTTCAGCCCAACGGCGCGATAGCCCAGGATGGCGGTGGCATTTTTCCAAAAATTATAGCCCACTACGCCCATGGCGTCCCACGTGTTGGTTGAGGCAGCCCCAAAGCCGCCCACCCCGCCACGCAAATCCATGAACCAGTGTTTATCCAGATGAATGGTCGTTCGCGCGCCCACGATCGGGTCTACCCAGCTTCTGTATATGCGGCTGGATGCTTCCAGTTGCTGATATTCCGCGCTCAAGCCCATTTCCATAGTCCAGATTCTCACGCCACCCAGAATATCGAAGCTTATCTTGCCGCCATTGTCGTTGAGCGGCACGGTGCCCAAGCGGTAAAATGCAGCAACGTCAGACATTGTGGACGTCATCTGCCCGTCAAGCGAAACACCCTTACGCGAAGTCTGCTCGCCCATGCGCGCATAATTGACCTCGGCAATCAAGCCCACCTTATCCCGGTAGTACATTTCCATGTGGGCCATGGCAGCAAAGTTCAAGTACTTTTCCAACTGCCCAAAGCTGTTTGATACGTGGGTTTCATGTCCCCTGGCCCCCAGGGTGCCGGTAAAGCCCGTAAGCCAGCCGTATGGAATCAGCACCAGCTTGAAGTCGCTTTGAGCGCTTTCATCCGCCTCTGCCGGGGCAGGCTCGACAGCCAGAGCACCACAGACAGGCGCACATACCATAAAGACCAAAACTGACAGAGACAAAACCAGTGAGGCCGCACGCTGTTTCATATTCATAGTGCTTCCCTTTTGTGTACGCTACCAACGGCGGCTTGTGGCTACGGGGCTGGCTTGGCCGAATCTGTCACGTCCTTGTAATCGGGCTGGGTCATTATGGGAATGACTTTAGGCCCTGAGGCATTTGACAGGGCCTTGAGCACATCGACCATCGACCAGTTTTTATTGTAGTAGGTGCGGAAGTAGTAGCGCAGGCGTTCGGTGTCGCCCACCACAGACCAGATGGTCATGTCATACTTGTCACCTTCGGGAGTTTTCTGGCGCACGGCCCCCTTGGGAATATCGGCGTTATCAATAAGCGTCATGGCCAGATTCACGCCGGCATCGGGGCCGCTGACAGGCAGGGCGGTCTGCGTCAGAGCCACAAAGCGCACAAATCGGCTGGGAGGAGTGTAATCACCGGGCAAGCCCAGCATGCCGGAGCCCTGCCCCGTGGGGTAGATGGAGAAACCTTTCAGATCAAGTTTGGGAACGCCGTTGGCGGAGAGATTCACGTAGTTGGAAAGGTTGATGACCATCCAGTCAAAGGGCGGCGAATTGGTCATGACTCCCAGAGGGTTGTCATAAACATTAAGGCGGCCTTCCATGTATTCAATAACAATGCAATTCCCCCCGGCGTCGTGCACCACGTAATGCATGGGCAGACTGATCGGCACGATCGAGGGAGCTTCGCAAACTCGTATGTTTTTGAGGCCTTCACGCACTTCATCTGCCGTGGCAAAATTGGAAAGCAGCCAGTTGGCCACTTCAAAATTGGCAATGGTCTTGGTTGAAAAGGCGGGATCATAAGGCTGATACCCGGCATACCCGGAAAAGAACAGCATGCCGACTATCAGGCCTTTTTCATTCATGCCATCGCTGACCAGGGGCGGGCCGTAATCACGCATGCCGACAAAGCCATATTTTGACGTCCACGTGGCGCCCTCCTGCCTGCCATCGGGCAATGTGCCCCTCATGACAGTGCCCTTGGGCATCACGGCAACCTGAGGCTGGTCAGATGTGGAGAACTCCATTGTTCGGGCATAAAAAACGTGCCCTTCCGTGGATTTCACCCTGAGGCTGGTGCAGGCCTGCGACTGCATAACCGCACCAACTGTAACCGCCGCCACCAGAGCTAACCCCAATAAGATTCTTGGCGCCATACCTACCCACCTTGCTGATTATTCATCCTACATGGACAATTGCCCCTCTCCACTTTTGAACTTCACAAACCATTACCGTCAAATTACTGCTGCCCGCAAATACGGCAGCGTACATTGCAGATCGCAGCCAGCATACCCGCACTCACTGCGCCTGCTGAGCAAAACTTTTTGCGCACGCGTTCTCGATATCTGTATCGCCGCTGATCTGGCGGATGGCCTGGGCGTAACGCTGATTGCCGCCTTGCATGCCAGCGGCCTGACACAGATACCCCAGAGCCTTGGCGCGGTCAGTTCTGGCAGCAAGAAGACCAAGATTATAGGCGGCGTCAGACATGGTCGGGGCAAGGCGTAAAGCCTTGAGCAGCATTTGCTCTGCCTCCGCCCGGAAGCCTCTCTCTGCCAGTATCAGGCCAAGATTATAGGCAATGGCTGCATTGTCGGGATCAATATCGTATGCTTTGCGCAAGGAAGCTTCCGCCCCGGCCATGCTGCCCAGACGGGCCAGAGCCATGGCGGAATTAACATGGGCGGCGCTGGCGTCCGGGCGCAGACGCAAAGCGGCCTCATAAGCCGAAAGGGCCGCTGCGGGTTCGCCCGAGCGCAACAGGTAGTTGCCGCGATTATAACTGCCCGCCCAGTCATCGGCTCTGGCAGAAAAGGATTGCTCCAGTTCCTCTCTGGCCTTGGCAACAGCTTGTCGCGAGGATTCAGGGATATTCTGGCTCTGCACGCCAGCCAATGCCTCGGCGGCCCGAACCCGCACAAGCCGGGAGGGATCAACGCAAGCCTTGGCAAGGGCGTTCACGGTGACTGCTTCGCGATTTTCGGCCAGCGAGGCAGCGGCACTGGCGCGGACCAGTTCGGATTCATCGTTCAGGGCAGCGCGAACCATCGGCCACTTGGCGCTGTCCAGGCAGGCGCGCAGCAGGCGCAACATGGATGCTGCGTAGACAGCATCCCGCCCCGGCTCCGTCAGGGAGGCAAGCATGGCTGGCAATTGGCTGAAATTACGCTGCCGCGCATCCAGAATATGCCGGGCGCGGGCCAGCACAGGGGCCTGATAATCCCTGGGCCGCCATTGGCGCACAAGGGCATCTGCCCATGCGGCGTCCTTGTCCGGATGGCAACCAAGGCAGGCGTTTGGCGAGCCAAAACTGGCAGTTGCGGCAGGCGTGGGCGGGCGCATGGAGTGGTCGCTCCGGCTCATGCGGGCAAAGTCCGTCTTGGGCATATGACATGAAATGCAGCGGGAGCCGGGGCTTTCCGGCTTGTGCCGGGTGTGTTTGTCCAGCCCGGCCTCCTTGTCCTTATGGCAAGGCAGGCATGCCTGATCTGGATCCTTGGCCTGACGGAAACGCCCGCTGGAGGTATGGCAAAATATGCATTCCAGTTTACCCGCGCGCACGCAGGGGGCAGAAAGCCATGATGTGAAGGTGAAGTTTTCCCCCAGGTCGCGCCCGTCTGGATAGTAATCCTCATTTTCCAGCAGGATCAGATCAAAGTGGTCAAAAAAGCGTTCGCCAGGGCGGAATGAATCCGTGATGGGCGACATCTTCGCATGACACGAGGCACAGGAATCGTCGCGCTGCTGGCGATCCAGATCTTTTTTTATACGGATGATTTTCAGATCCGCAGGCGGCTTTCCCGGTTGCGCGGCAAGGCAAACGTCATTGTGAGCCTGCGACGGCCCGTGACATGTTTCGCAGTTGATGCCCGGCTCACGCCATGTGGTGCGGTAGCTGTCGCTTGCCGCATCATAATTGGTGGTCAGCTGGCTGACATGGCAGGCGTGGCAGGAGGTATTGAAGGTGTAGGCGCGGTCGCGCCAGTTGAGGCCCTCGTGCCCGCCAGCCCGAAAGTGGGGGCTGTGCCGCGTTGCACTGTCTGCAACTGCAAACCACTGGCGACTGCGCACGTCAAAAGCCAGAGGCAGGGTCTGCAAGCGCCCGCGCTCAAGGGTTGTAAGAAAATAATAAACGTTTTTGCCGCCGAGCACCTGCGCAATGGCGTAGTCGTGTTCGCCGTCCGGGCCCGTCTCGCGCACAAAACCCAGCCCCGGCCCGCAATAGGCGCGGTACACCCGCCCGCCGGATTCAATGCCCTGATCCTGCGGGGCCAGCTGCGCCCCAACCGTGGCATCTGTATACGGCTGCATGGCCAGCCCGTGACGGGATGTGGACCAGAGGGAATAAAATTTTTCGTGGCAGCCCTTGCAGCTTTGCGAACCGGCAAATCCCTCGGCGGCATCGGCGGCAAGAGTCGCGTCCGGCCCGCAGACAAGGGCAAGCCCCAGCAACAGGGCCTGCCCGCATCTGCATATATTCTCCGCTATGTTCAAGCCTAGTACCCTGGCAGGCGGAAATTGGGCGGATACTTTTGCAACACGCCACGGTAGCGGCCAAATTCCGAATTGATGACATTCCCCACCGGTATGTGGCGAATACCCACGGAATCGTCTTCCTGCGGATTTGTGTACAGGTTGAACATCACAAGGCCGCCGGTTTTTTCAACGATGCCGCCGGTAAAGCCGCCATTGTAACCCTTGCGGGTGATCATGTCGGTGATCTGCACAGCCTTGTGCAACTTGAACTCGTCAATGCGCACAGCCGCAAAGGTGGTGCCCAGCCAGTACAGGATGCTTCGCCTGTTGGAATTGCCCTTGTCCGCCAGCAGGAAGGAAAGCTGGTCGATGCCGTCCACATAACGGTCTGGGGGCAGCAGCTTGGCAAGCTCTGCTCCGGGCTTGCCAGCGAGGGAAAGCGCTGTAGGCAAAATGTCCGCAAGGTCAAAGAGACCTTCTGTCTTGCGGGGGGAGATCACGCCCTTGAAATAGGCAAACGTGGGAACGCGGGTGCCGCCTTCCCAGGTAGTGCCCTTGTATCCACGGAAAGGCGAACGGCCATAGGGCGAGACTTCACCTTCCGGCCCGTTATCCGAGGTAAAAATAACCAGCGTGTTGTCAATCTGGCCGGAATCCTCAAGGGCCTTCATCAGGCGGGCGAAGACATCGTCCATCTCAACCATGCAGTCGGAATACGGCGTGCAGGCGCGGGATCTGCCCAGATACTTGTCGCTGGGATAGTTATCAAAATGACATCCGCGCGTGCCAAAATACAGAAAGAAAGGCTTGGGATTTTTTGCCTGAGCCTTGATGAAATTTTCACCGTAGGTCGTCAGGTCGTCATCCAGATGCTTGATGCTGTCGAGGTCAATAACCCGCAGATCCTTGCAGCCTTTTTCGCCTTTTTTGCACTGCACTTCGCTGTGGCTGAAGGGGGCGTTTTCAAAAGCGGCAAAACGGGGGGGATTAAGGGCAATCTCTGGGTTGGCATTGATGTCGCGCCACTCCGTGTATTCGTCAGAAACCGAAAGGAATCCACGAAAATCGTCAAAGCCGACATTGTTGGGCAGGGAGCCTTCGTTTTCACCCATGTGCCACTTCCCTATGCCCTGGGTCACATAGCCCTGATCGGAAAGCAGTTTTGCAATGGTGATGGCCCCGTCCAGACCGCCCGCCTGCCCGTACATGGGCGGGTACTGCAAGCCGTGATGCACCGGAAGCTGCCCGGTCATGATGGTGGCGCGGGTTGGCGTGCAGCTTGGCTGCGAATACGCGGAGGTCATGATAAGCCCTTCGGAAGCGAATTTGTCCAGCGAGGGAGTATCGTTGCCCACGGCTATGCCGCCGCCGTTAAAGCCCACATCCATCCAGCCAACGTCATCAAGCACAAAAACCAGGATGTTGGGTTTTTTACCGAACTTTTTTTCCAGAGCAGCCAGTTTTTCCCGAACGGCCTTGTCCTGATCTGGATGGGGAATGACAGGCTCCAGATTGTCGGCGATTTTAACGCCGGGGACAGTCAGATACTGGTCGGGGTGGGGATACCCCTTGGCTTGAACGGGGCCTGATGACGTCCCCCTGTCGTTTTGCGCAAGGGAGGTTCCTGAAACAAGCGCCATTGCCCCCAGCTGCATGAGGGTCAGGGCAGAACACAAACAGATAAAACGCAAGAATTTATCCATGCTTCCTCCGAACAACAGTGCTTAGCTGAAGATGTTCAAAAAAATAGCATTGTAAATACTGCTTGACTAGATAAAAAATTACTATTTCGCGATATTCGTAACCATAATGATTCTATAACTTTTATTTTTACATCATATTATTATGGCATATTTTCAGTACAAAATTGTTATACCGGCTTGAAATATAAAACATTCATGTCCGATCATTTTTACTTTTATATAACCTGTCTACAATATTGTTTTTATGATTTTTATAAACTTCAAAGAGACACGCGTCACCAACAACAAACTACAAACACGATATATTAATAAAATAAATTTTATCATACATCACCTTTGTGAACCTTGGTCATAACCTTAAGAAATAAAAAATATATACATAGAGCAATTAATATATCATCCCACACCATATTTTCTATGCGCGTCAAAGAATGGTACGTGCATGAAACGCTTCTCTCCAGTTATGGCATAAGGCCCGAACCAGCAGATACTTGATCAATATTAACCTGTGCGCAGAGCAGCAGCCCCCTTTGCGTGCCTTAAATACCGGTGGATATTTTTACCCTGCCACCCAAGCCAACAAAAAGTTCCATTATTTTAGATTGTTATATTTTATCTAACTATTTTTATTCAAAAAACATACGGCATCATGTAAACTTGGAGCCACAGCGAGTAGGTGGTGCCGCACCCCACTGCATGCGGGCAAATCGGCTTCCACTGTACCCGACTGAATTCCTTTCAAATGATGGTGAGATCATGCCCACAGCAGAGCAAAGCACCAGAGAAAAGAAAGGCGCGTTATGCAACTGCAACAGGCGCATGCTTGCCATCACGGCGGCGTCCCTTCTTTTTCTGCTGACGATCATCTGGTCGGCAACCCTGTGGGACATTGCACGCTCAGAAAGAGAAGTTCAGTCAACTGTTGAAATTACCACGCGCACTCTGGCCCGCGCCCTGAGCGAGCACATGATGTCCACAATCAAGCGCCTTGAGCTTGCCATCAAGGAGCTGGATGCCACATGGGCTCCCGACCAAAAGGATATTCGCGCAGAAGCGGAGGGGCTGAAAAAAATCATCGGCGATCTTGCCCTGCAAATTTCCATAGTCGAACCTGACGGCCTTGTTTCCTATTCAACCCTGCCACACACAACAGGCATAAGCATAGCCGACAGAGAGCACTTCAGCGTACACCTCACCCCGCCGTGGCGGGAAATTTATGTTGGCAAGCCGGTTTTGGGCCGTGTTTCCGGCAAATGGACCATCCAGTTTTCCAGCCCAATTGTCCGACAAGACAAACTTGTCGGCGTCATTGTTGTTTCTGTTGAGCCAGACTACTTTGCCTCATTCTTTCGCAGCCTTGGCCTTGATGCGCAAGACTCCATCGATGTCATCCGCTCCGACGGCGCACTGCTTGTGCGCTCCACGGGAGCGGGCCTCATTTATGGGCACATCATCAGCGGCACAGCCTATCTGAAAGCAAACTCCCCCATCAGCGGCAACTTTCGCCGCCCATCGCAGATTGACGGCATTGAACGGATATTCGGCTATTACAAAATTGGCCAGTATGGGCTGACCTTTGTGGTGGGCAGCGCTGTGGGCAACGCCTTTGCGCCCTTTGAGCAGATACGTACCGCCACGTTATGCGCGGCGGCGCTGGTATCTGCCCTGCTGGTGGCTCTGGCCTTTCTTGCCTACGACAGCCTGCGCCGCCGCGATGAAGCCGAAAAACAGCTGGAGCTTACGGGGCAGGTATTTGATTTCACTGGTGAAGCCATCTGCATAACAGACAGCGAAACAAACATCCTGGCAGTCAACGAATCCTTTTGCCGCCTCACGGGTTTTTCGCAGCCGGAGATTATCGGCAAGACGCCGCGTGTGCTGGCCTCAGGCCGTCACGGTCCGGAATTTTACAAGCATATGTGGGATCAGCTGTTTTCAAACGGCTGGTGGGAAGGCGAAATCTGGAACAAGAAAAAGGACGGCACCTTTTACCTTGAATGGTTGAACATCAAGGCTGTGCGCAATCTGCGCGGGGCCATAACCAACTATATCGGCGTGTTTGCCGACATCAAAAAAATCGCCGTAACCCAAAGGCGCATTGAGTTTCTGGCCACGCACGATGAACTGACCCAGTTGCCCAACCGCGCCGTGTTTTGCGACCGCCTGCAAAAAGCGCTGGATTGCTACCCGCCCACCAGTTGCCAGTTTGCTGTTGCCTTTATCGACATTGATGATTTTAAGATAGTCAATGATTCCATAGGGCATGCGGCGGGCGACAGTCTGCTTAAAGAAATGGCCCTCCGCCTCACCACCGCAGCTGGCGCGGATGCCGTTGTTTCACGCTTTGGCGGCGATGAATTTACCCTGCTGCTGGAAAATGTGGACGATGCCAAGGCTGCAGCCACTGCGCAACGCATCATTGAGTCTTTACGCCAGCCCATTTCTGTATGCGGCTTTGAAATCTACGCAGGGGTCAGCATTGGCATAGCCGTGTACCCGCAGCACGGCAGCGACATAAGCAGTCTTTTGCAAAATGCCGATATTGCCATGTACCATGCCAAGGGACAGGGCAAAAACACTTTCAGCTTCTTTAATGACGAGCTGCAGATCAAGGCAGCCATCCAGCTGCAGATAGAAAGCGGCTTGCCGCGCGCCATTACAGAAAACGAGCTGGTTTTGCACTACCAGCCGCAGGTGGAACTGGATTCCGGACGCATAATCGGGCTTGAAGCCCTTGTGCGTTGGCAGCATCCCAATGACGGGCTGCTGTTCCCTGGCAAGTTCATTCCCCAGGCGGAAAAAACACGCCTTATTGACAAACTGGGCGAATGGGTTGCCGACAACGCCGCCGCGCAGATCGAGCAGTGGCGCGCCGCAGGGCTCAACCCGCCCAAGGTTTCCATAAATATTTCACCATCGCAATTTTTGCGTGGCGCGGCCTTGCCCATGATTGAGCGAATCCTCAACAAATATTCCATCCCGCCGTATCTGCTCGCCATTGAGCTGACGGAAAGCGCCCTTATGACCGACCCCAAGGAGGCCCGCCGCGCTCTAGGCAAATTTCGCGATATGGGGCTGGAAATTTCCATTGACGATTTTGGCACCGGTTTTTCTTCGCTGTCGTCCCTGCGCCACTACCCCATCAACAGGCTCAAGATCGATCAGTCTTTTGTGCGGGATCTGGACGAAGCCCCGGATGCCTGCGCCATCACGCAGACGGTCATTGATCTGGCAAAATATCTGGGCATAGCCTCCATTGCGGAAGGCATTGAGAACGAAGGGCAATTCACCAAAATCAAAATGATGGGCTGCAATATCGGGCAGGGATTCTTTTTCGCAAAAGCGCTTTCAGTGGAAGAACTGGAAAAAAGAGGATTCGTCAGCACCGGGCCGGCAATTATCACGCGCGACCAGTAGCACCCTCCGCTCAGGCGGAGTGCACCACGGTATTCTTGCCCTTGGCCTTTGCGGCGTACAGGGCCGCATCTGCCGCGCGCAGCAGTTCCCGCCTGTTTTTCTTTCCCGTGGGCTCCAGCACCGCAACTCCGGCGCTCACGGTAACAACATTGCCGTGCCTGCCAGTTGCATGCTCAATGCACATCTGTGCAAAAGCCCGCACCACATCCTCCGCCAGTGCAAGCGCCTCTGTGGCGCCCATGCCGGGCAGGATCAGGGCAAACTCCTCCCCGCCATACCGGGCGGCCACATCTGTGGTGCGCCGGGCATGCGCTTGCAGAACCTGCGCCAGTTTGCGCAGGCATTCATCGCCTTCCTGATGGCCGTACTGGTCATTGAAGTTTTTAAAGTCGTCAACATCCAGAATCACAATGGCCATGCCAAGCCGCCCACGCACGGCCCGCTTCCATTCGCTCTCATACGCGGCATCAAACTTGCGCCTGTTGGCAAGGCTGGTGAGGGCGTCTGTCTCCGACATATCCTGAAGTTCTTCGTTGGCGACCCGCAGTTCCGCTTCCATTCTTGCAAATGTCATGGCGATAATGCTGAAAGTCAAAATCGAGGCAATGAACATTGCCATGAGCAGCAGGGCCTTGGCCATGTCATCCGGCCCGGAGGGAAGGCACTGCACGGAGTTGAAGGCCTTGTACGCGCGCAGCACAAACACCGCCCCAAGGACAACAAACATCGCCGACAGCAGGGATTGCGTCGCATGCCGTTTCCAGCCCTTGACCACATACGGCTCAAAACCGATGCGGAGAAACATGAAAGCCATGCCAAGGGAAAATACGGCAACCCTTGTGCACGTGTTGAAATCAACAAACATATAATAGGCGATTACGGCTGAAGCTACCGCAAAAACACCATAATTTATCGCCATGCGACGCTTTGGCCTGACACCGCCATACAGCAGCAGGCCACGGAACAGGAAAACTCCGGAGAGCAGCATCAGCACGCCGCCAGAGTAGAGGGAAAGCAATAAATCAAAAGGACGGAAATAGTTAAGAAACAGCCCTACAGACCAGCAAACTAGCCCAAGTGTCATACTCCCGAACCCAGGATAGGTGCGGCGGTACAAGTACGTGTACACAAGCACGGAAGACAGCGAGAAATAGAGAGCCGCCACGAGAACTGCCATGGTAAAGGCATCAAAGTTGCTCAAAAGATCAATCATTGGCAACAATCCGTAACGGTTGGGAACAAGCCAAAATTTCAGAATGCCTCAGAAACCTTGAGCAAGATTAGCATGTTGATCCATACCTGAAAAGGCGCAAATACTCCCCCGCCCTGCCAGACACGAACACTCCTTTTACGCCACCGCCCCTTTCCGCCAGGTTGACCTGCTCCGTGCTTCACGCGTAAGGCCAAGAGGTGGCTGCAACCTGCCGTGTTGCCTGTTGAATACGTTCCACCCCGGCCCTGATGCCGGATCAGCGAAGGCCCTATGGATATTCCCGTTCTTGTAGTTGTGATCGCCTGGTTTGTGGGCGGTTTTGTTTCAGGTGCAAGCGGCATCGGCGGCGCCATGATCGCCCTGCCCCTTGCGGCCCTGTTTATTCCCATTCAGGTTGTCATCGCCCTGAGCTGCATACTTAATCTTGTTATGGACGGCATGATCGCCGCCATGCATTTTCGGTTCTGCAAGGTTCGCGCGCTGTACCCCCTGTTTGCCGGGGCCATCCCCGGCTCCATCATCGGCCTTTTCATTCTCCAGATGGTTCCTGGCAGCATGCTCCAGGGCATGACCGGCATACTCCTGCTGGCATTTGTGCTTTGGCAGAGCCGCTCGCGCCTAAGCCAGACCGGGCAGGAATCCTGGCTCAAGGGCGGGCTTGCGGGCTTTGCCTCGGGCGTGCTTGGGTCGGCCATCTCTTTTGATGGCCCTCCAGTGGGAGCTTACGGCCTCTATGCCGGGTGGACTCCACGTATATTTCTCGGCACGCTGGGCGTATTTTTTATCATCAGGGCTTCACTAACCTGCGTTCTCCAGGCCGGAGCGGGATTATACACGCCCGAGGTGCTGCGCTACGCCGCATACGGCTTGCCAGCCACTGTGCTGGGCACGCTGTGCGCCTTCCCCGTAGCGAAAAGGATCAATCCAGAACGCTTCCGCACCGTGCTGCGCGGCATCATTGCCGTTGCGGCTCTCGTCTGCATCTGGCGGGCGTGGCTGTAGCGCTCAACCATTTGTAACTTTCCATCAGTATTGGCCTCCTCGCGGAGGCCTTTTCTTTGCGGCAAAGGCGCAGGGCCGGAGCTGACCACGGCCACGGTAAAGCCGTTTACAACTGAAATGAATGAATTACCCTCAACAATCTGACAATATTTCAGCAGTTTGCCATCACACACGCGGCGCAGCCCTGTTACCCTCACAGAGCTGCGCCGTTATATTTTCAACCAGACAATTCAGGCTGGCAGGGGTTGAAGCCGCCTAAACTTCGGCGGTATACGGCGGGGCCGGATCGTACTGCAAAATTTTGCGCACAAGGCGGGCGTGATCAGGGTCATGTATCTGGCCCACAAGCCACAGGGCCATATCCATTCCCGCAGAGACGCCCTGCGAGGTGACGATCTTGCCGTCGCGCACATAGCGCGCATCCGGCAAAGCTGTTATTTCTGGGTCTCTTTCAAAGGCGTCCATAAGCTGCCAGTGCGTTGTGGCCCGGCGCCCCTTGAGCAAGCCGGCCTTTTGCAGAATCAACCCACCGGTGCATACGGCGGCAAGGTATTCCACCTTTTCGTACTGCTGCCGCACCCACTCCAGAATGCCGGGGTCGCTCCAGGCGTATTCGGAAACTTCCGCCGTGCCGGGCAACAGCAGCACATCCAGCGGCGGGACGTTTTGCAGGCTGTAGTCCGGCGAAATACGCAAGCCGCTCAATCCGCAGAGGGGTTGCCCCGTGCAGCTCAGCGTCACCACCCTGCCGCCCCCGGCAAACTGGTTAGATGCCGCAAAAACCTGCATGGGCGCTACAAAATCCAGCTCTGCCACCTGTTCATAAATATATATTCCGTATGTGAGGCCTTTTTTCATCTTTATTCTCCTTTAAAAAAATGTCGGCTGTACTGGTGGGGACTCAGGCCAAGGCGGCGGATGAAGGCCTTGCGCAGGCGATCTTCGCTGCCAAAACCCGCCGACTGCGCCACCGAGGCAAAGGAATCAGCCCCGAATTCAATAAGTTCCCGCGCCCGGGTAATACGCAAGCCTTCCACAAAGCGTGCGGGGCTGCTGCCGGTTTCTGCGGGGAATACCCGCGCGAACGAGCGGGGGCTCATGTTCGCCACCTCTGCCATGCGCTCAACAGTCAGATTTTTGCCAAGATTCGCCTCCAGCCAGCGCACCAGAGGGGCAAACCTGCCCGCATTGACCTGCGCGGCCAGCGCGGAGCTGTACTGGCTCTGGTTGCCGGGGCGGCGGCGGTACAAAAGCAAGACGCGGGCGACTTCCATTGCCAGTCTGTCGCCGTAGTCTTCCTCAACCATATCCAGCGCCAGATCTATGCCCGCCGTAACGCCGCCGCTTGTGGACGTGTTGCCGTCGCGTACAAAAATGGCGTCAGGCTCCACGGTAATCTGCGGATACAGTTCGGCCAGGCGACCAGCCACCAGCCAGTGGGTTGCCGCCCTTTTGCCATGCAGCAGACCACAGGCCGCCAGAATGAACGCCCCGCTGCACACGCTTGCTATGCGCGCAGATCGGGCCGCCGCCGCACTTACCTGCTGTATGATCTGCGGATTCTCCGATATGGCTTCCGCATTCACTGCGCCGGGAACAACGAGAATATCCGGCGAAAGATATTCAAGTGTTGTTTCCGCCGTCAGCACAAGACCGGATGACGTTCGCACAGGGCCTGGGGTGCAGGCGGCGAACACGGGGGCATAGCCCTGATCCTTTTTGTTGGTGTGCGCCAGGATATCCGTAGCCGCCGCAAAAACTTCCAGCGGGCCGGATACATCCAACGAGACAATGCCGGGATAAAGAAAGAAAACAACGCGCTGTTTCATGTGTGCAGAATAGAAAACGACCGCACTGGCAGCAATGACAAAAAATAGTCTTTTTCTGCCACAATGGCGGATACAGGGATGCCGCAGGAACAGACGGTGCCGATTGGCAGAAAGGCAAAGGCCGTCCGGCATACTCGCAGGTATGCCGGACGGCCTTTATATTTTTGGATGTCGGGTCTTCTGGCCCGTCTGGTTTACTGTTTCTTTTTATCGCGGGTCTGTTTGGTGGGGCTGCTGGGAGCTGCGGCCTTGGCAGGAGCCTTGGTGGACATGCTGCGCAGGGCGGCCTTGGCATCTGGATCCCCGTTCTTGGCGGCAAGCTGATACCAGCGGTTGGCTTCGGTCAGGTTGCGGGGAACGCCCGTACCCTGTTCGTACATGAGGCCAAGGCTGTACTGAGCGGCAGCTTCATTCTGCTCCGCAGCCTTGCGGTACCAATCCACAGCCTGGGTATAATCCTGCGCCGCGCCGCGCCCCTGCTCATACATATAGCCAAGGTTGTACTGCGCTTCAGCATAGCCCTGCTCCGCAGCGCGTGTATACCACTGCACGGCCTTGGCGGGATCCTGGGCATAGCCGCGCCCTTCAGCGTACATGTAGGCCAGGTTGTTCTGGGCTTTGGCGTGATCCTGCTCTGCAGCCTTTTCAAACCAATGGGCCGCCTTGGTGTCGCTCTGGTTTTCGCCCTTGCCGTTCATGTAGGTCCAGCCCAGCGAATACTGTGCCGAAGCCAGCCCCTGATTGGCGGCCCGGGTGTACCAGTCAATGGCGGCGGCTTCATCCTTGGCCACGCCCTTGCCATAGGCATAGAGGTAGCCAAGATTGTACTGGGCCATGGCCAACCCCTGATCGGCGGCCTTGCGGAACCAGCGGGCGGCCTCGTGGTAATTGCGTGGAACGCCATCCCCGGTAACCAGCGATGTTGCCCACGAATTCATGGCGCTGACGTCGCCCTTTTCTGCCGCCAGACGGAAAAATTCCGCAGCGCGCGTATTGTTTTTCTTCACGCCCTTGCCTTCAAGGATCAGGCGACCCATAACATAGAGGGCTTCGGCATTGCCGCTGTCCACCAGCGGCTTGAGCACGCGCACGGCCTGATCGTAATCGGCCTTGTCCAGCGCGGCCTGAGCCTCGCGCAGGGTCGAGGCATCATCAGCCAGAACAGTGCCGCCCATGAGCAGAACAGAACAAAATACCGCAGCCACCAACAGCGACAACGAAAAGACACGAACTTGCATGTGTTACAGACTCTTCAGCATTTTCAGCCAGTAAGGGTTAGGACCGCCCGGAACGGTCAGGGCCTGCTGCGCGCAGTAGGCCTTGCGCGCCTGCTGCGCCTTATCGCTCATCCACCATGCCAGCGGATCACTCCAGACCTCGGCGGCCTTGGCGGCGGCCTTCTGGGGTGTTTCGTGCCATATACCGGCTTCGGCCAGCATGTCCAGCAGGGCCGTGGCATCGCTTGTCAGCGCCCAGGCCTCGCGCCGCCAGAACAGCACCATGGGGATATTGGCAACCAGCGATTCCAGCAGTGTTGTGCCGTTGTGATCCAGCACCAGCAAACGGCAGGCATAGAGGTGGTTTGACAACATGCCTGTAGCCATTCGCACAGCGGGGAAACGCTCCAGCACCCAATCCGCATCGCGCAGGGAGCCGGGAACCGGGAAATAGGGGCGGTACAGCGAACAAGCCTGCACATCGCGCCCCAGAGCTTCAAAAAATCGACTTTTATCCTTGCGGTATTCCACTACCTGCAAGGGCGAGGGATGCGCGTCAAGCCGATAGGGAAAGGCGGGCATTTCGGTGCCGACATACAGCAGGTTTTCGCCCTTCTGCCCCTGCCAGCGCCCTTCAAGGCCATCAAGCTGCGGGTAAGGCAAGGGAACAAAATTGCCCGCGCTGCCCTGATGCTGCTTCCAGCCCCAGGTGCCAAAGGCATGCTGGCTGTATTCCACCATCTCCACATCTGAAACGCAACGCACCTGCCCGTAGTCGCTGCCATGCTGCACATACATGAGGCGGTTGCCGCGCCCCCGCCACTTGGCCAGCGACTGGCGGTAATCCGCATCTTCATAGGCCAGCACGCTGGCAACGCGCAGACGCGGCCCCAGCGGATCAGGCGTAAGACGGGCCGGATGCTTGTGACTTGCCAGCAGTTGCGGCAAGGAAGCCATAAACAGCGTCACCAGCGTACTGGCGAAATTTTCTGGCAGATCCGCCGCAATACCGGTGGCGGCGCTGCTGTACTCCGCCTGCGGGCGCGACTTGTCCGGCCCATGGCTGCGGTGCAGCAAGGCCAGCGAAAAACGCAAAGTCTGGGCAATGCTCATGCCCTTGAGCCGGGGGCAAGGCAGGCGCAGCATCAGCTTGCGCAGCACCTCACGCACCTGCTCCTTGCCGGAGAGCTTTTCCTGCTCGCCATACTTTTTTTGCACCGAGGGCAGATATTCCATGCTCCAGGCAGCGGGAAAGACCTCTTCCAGCAGGCGCGAGAACAGCCAGTGGTTGTAGGTATGCCCCAACGCCCCGTGCATCACAAAATCCGGCCCGGTGGCAAAACTGAACGAGCAGTCACGCGGCAGCAGCGGCACATGCAGCGGCTCCTGCCCCCAGGCCTGCACCATGGCCTTGACCCGCCACCAGCGCTCCACAACCTGCTTGGAAACATTCATTGCCCACGGCGTGAGCAGGGTCTCCCAATAGGCAGGCGGCAAATTGCGGGCATGCGGGCATATACGCTCGGCGACATGAGGCAGCATGTCGGCGCAGAGAGCCTTTACCTCCTGACAGGCCCGCTCCTGCAAGGGAATCTCGACCAGCGGCTCAGGAGCAAAGGTGAATTTTTTATCCCAGTCGGGAAAAAATTCTTCCTGCTCTGCAAAGCACCAAGGCCCGGCCGCGCGAAAAACCGCAGGGTCGGCCTTGTGGGGCATGCGCCCAAGAACAAGGGTTACGCGCCCGTTGCTCATAATCAGGCCCTGTCAAGATCGGCCCAGGAAAGCACGGTATCTTCCGGCAGATCGCGGCGGGCGCGCATACCGAGCACCTCGTCGTAATTACGGGGGGAGATGCCGTGCGCGGGGCGCTTCCAGGTAAGATCGGCAGCGGTCAGCGGCTGACCGGCAGGCACAGCCCGCGCCGTCACCAGGGAGCGGCGGGCATGCTGCCGTGCTGGTTCTTCTTCTGGCAGGGCGCGCAGCTCCATACCGCCCACGCTGGTCAGCGTGGCGTTGAGGCGCTTGTAGAAATGCTTGAGGTCTTCCTTGTCCATGGCATGATAATGGTCATTGCCGGGCAAGGTTTTGTCGTGCGAAAAATGCTTTTCAAGAATGCGCGCGCCCAGCAGGGTGGCGGTTTCAAGAATATGCATGTCGTTGGGCAGAGTGTGGTCGGAATAACCAATGACATGCTGGGGGAAATGCCGCTTGAGCGCGGGAATCATACCCAGAGCCGCGTTTTCATCAGCAGTCGGATAGTTGAGCACGCAGTGCAGCAGGGCCAGCTTGTTGCCCTTTTCTTCAATCCATTCCACGGCTTCTGCAATTTCGTGCAGATGCGCCGCGCCGGTGGAGAGAATAATGGGCTTTTTGAAATCGCAGAGAATGCGGATAAAGGGCTTGTTGGTAATGTCGGACGAGGAAATCTTGAACACGTCCATGAGGTCGTTGAGAAAGTGCGCCGACTCCACGTCAAAGGGCGTGGACATGAAGGCAATGCCCGCAGCGTCGCAATGCTTCTTGAGGGCTTCAAATTCGTTCTTCCAAAAAGAATCGTGCTTTTTGAAGAGCTCGTACTGGCTGGAGGTGGGTTCCTTGGAGGTATCCCAGTAGGCAGGAGAATCCTTGGAGGCCAGGGTTCCTGCCTTGTAGGTCTGGAACTTGATGGCATTGGCCCCGCCCTCGGCGGCCTCGTCAACCAGACGGCGGGCAATTTCCATGCTGCCCTCGTGGTTCACGCCAGCCTCGGCAATAACATAGGGAACGGGGATGTGGGTTTCCTGAGTGGGGACATCGAATATTTCCATGAGTTTCATGCTCATTTCCTCTCTGATGAATGATGGGGGAAAACTATACTCCCGCAAGATGCAAAAGAAAAGCACACGCTGTGGCCCATTCACATAACATTTTACAATAACAGTATATTTAAACTATCCGGGCGTTTTACCCAACGCTCTTTACCTGCGGCCCGCCTGCGGATATGTTCTTTGCCCAAACCCATAAAGGATGCAGACATGGCGCACAGCAAGACACTTCGTATCGTTCTGGCCACGCAGAACGCGGGCAAGGTTCGCGAACTGGCCGACCCGCTGACCGAATTCGGCGTGGAAGTTCTGGGGCTTTCCTCCTTTCCTGAAATTGGCGACATCGAAGAGACCGGCACCACCTTTGAAGAAAACGCTCTCATCAAGGCCCGGGCCGTGGCGGCCCTGACCGGCCTTGTGAGCGTTGCCGATGATTCCGGCCTGGAAGTGGACGCACTGGACGGCGCACCGGGCGTGTACTCTGCCCGCTATTCCGATGACTGGGAGAGCCTGCCCGGCGAAAGCCGCGATGCCCGCAACATCCGCAAACTGCTGCACGCCATGGCCGCAGTGCCCGCTGAAAAACGCGGCTGCCGCTTTGTCAGCTGTATGGCCGCCGCCAAGCCCAATGGCGATGAACTGGTGGTGCGCGGCACATGGGAAGGCACCCTGCTGGAAAGCCCGCACGGGGACAACGGCTTTGGCTACGACCCTATTTTCTTTGATCCAACAGCGAACAAATCCGGCGCGGAACTGACGCGGGATGAAAAAAACGCCCGCAGCCACCGGGGCAATGCCCTGCGCACCCTGCTGGCCCGCTGGGCCGAATTTATGCGTTAAGACGCGACACGCACCAATGATGCGGACGGAACAAATCGCCCGCAAAGATCGCATGGCTACAAAGCCAAGAAATCAGGAGCAGGCGGGGCAACCCGCCACTTCTTTTCTACCCCGGCTGCAAGGCCGCGCGCTGCGCCCTCCTGCCGATGCGCAGAACGCCCCACGAGTTCCGGAGGAACAGACCGTCATTTTTATGCCAGTCAGGGCAACCGGCAACCGGATCTGCTCATTTTCCACGCGCCGCCAGTCTCTAAACTTTTTCGCCTTTGCTCCGTTAAAATAACTGAGGTGCAAGACCTTCGGCATTTTTGCATGGAGGCAAAAAATGCCTTTTGGGCAGCCCGGAGCAAAACAAATGCTCCGCGCGCGCAAACGAAAAAATACGGCCAAGACGGGTATCCGCGCTATCTGCTGATTTTTTTCAGTATTTCTGGCATCGCCCCCCCCGCCCCGCCGTATCCACCAATTTGCACGTATCTTGCAAATTTTTGAGTGTCCGTCATGTCTCCGGCACGTATTGCCGCCATTTGCATGCATGGCGGCTGGCGGTTCCCCGGGGTTTGCGCATGCCCGCACCGGGAACGGCACATCTTTTTTGTGAGGCACCTATGGCCACCACCATATCCGGTTCCAGCGCCATATCCAACCTGAGCGGTTCGGATACAGACTTTGACAAGGTTCTTGCGGACCTTAAAAAGGTTGAGTCTACGCAACTCAATCGTCTTACGGCGTGGAAAAGCGACTGGAAACTGCGCTATGATGCTTTCGACAAAGTTATTGGGCAGGTCAGCACCGCCAGCAATGTGCTTGCAAACCTTGCCAACAAAAACAGCTTTGTTACCAAAAACGTAACCAGCAGCGACAGCAATATTATTTCGGCTGTTGCCAGTGCCTCTGCGGACGACGTACAGCATACCATCAAGGTCAGCCAGGTGGCGAGCAACGCCATATGGGCCAACACCGGGCACGTCTTTAGCAGCAAGACGGACATCGTCAATACATCCGGCACATCGCAGACATTTTCATACCGCTATGCCGGCAAGGAATACAGCATGGCCGTTCCGGCCAATACCACGCTCGATTCCTTTGTGAGCATGGTCAACAATTCTTCCGACAACCCCGGCATCAAGGTCAGCATTGTTCAGGCCAGTTCCGGCTATGTTTTTCAGGTTGCTGGCAAGAGCACCGGCGCGTCCAACGATCTGGTCATCCACAGCTCTGGCCTTGTGGGCATGAGCGCATCCGGCGCATCCTCCACATGGTCGACCAACAGTGTGCTGGACATGGGCAGCACGCTCACCAACCCCACCAAATATGCCTACGACCTCATCATGGAGGACGGCAACACATTTTCGGTCAAAATCGATGGTGACAAGACCAACCAGGATCTTGCAAGCGCCATCAATGCGCAGGTGGGACGCAGCATTGCCAGCATTGACGGCTCCGGCAATCTGCAACTTGCTGACGTCAAGGCCATGTATCGGCGCAACACAAGTACGCAGACATCCTTCAGCACCCCGGTCACAAAATTTTCCCTAGGCTCAACGCCCACAACAACCAAGCTAACGGGCGCCCTTACGGTTGATCTGAACATCAACGATGGCGTCACCACTGGCACACGCACCTTGACCATTGCCGCTGGCACCACCATGAAGGATGCCGCACTGCAGATCGCCCAGGCTTCCGGCGCCAGCACGGCTGAAATGACTTACAACAACACCACTGGCGGCTGGGAGCTGAACCTCTCCAACGTGAACGGCGCAACCCTTAGCTTTGCGGACAGCGCCAGCGATTCTGGCAAAATGACCTCAGCCGTCATTGCGGACCAAACCCAACTTGGCACCAAGGTGGTGGGCGATTCCGGCTCGCAGAGTTTTACCGCCAGCACCGCCATTACCTTCGACAGCGCCAAGCTCTCGCAAAAGCTTGGCGGCACAAGCGCTGACGGCACAAAAAACTTTACCTATACCTTTGTTGACAACACTGGCGGCACGCAAACCCTGACCATTGCGCAGGACAAGACCTATCAGGATCTGCTGACCCAGCTTCAGTCTTTAAGCGGTAGTACATTAAGTGGGGATGGCAAAACTGTAACTTTTGCGAATACTGAAAAATTCTATTTAAGCGCTGGCGGTACCGGCGGCGGCATGGACGGAATCACCGTCAAAACAGACGCCACGGCCACCGTTACCAAGATGGCCGCAGGCACCGCGCTGGAGACGCCCCCGGCCCTGACCTATACTTACACCACCAATGACAGCTCCACGCCCAAGACTTTTACGGTTCCTGGCGGCTCCAAGATGGCGGACGTGATCGCCGCCATCAAAGCCAAAGGGCTGGCTGGCTCCCTGGTAAGCGCGGACGGAAGCACAACCATCGACCTGCAAACAGGCACGCTGCCTACAACCGGCAGTTATTTTCTCAAGCTCAACAATATTGATTCGCTCAGCGGGCCGGGAATTACCGGTCAGGTGACCTCGTCCTCCAACTGGAATATCCGTGGCGCGGCAAATGCCAAATTTACGGTGGACAACTGGCCCCTGACCATGGAATCCGACACCAACAGCGTGAGCAACGTGATTGAAGGCGTGGTCTTTACCATTCAGGACAAAGGCAGTGCAGCCATTACGGTCAATACAGACGTCACCTCGGTGGAAAAATCCATTCAGACGTTTCTTGATTCCGTCAACTCTGTCTTGATGACCATCAATGATTGCACAAAATTTGACCCGAACAAGGATGTCACCACCAACGATCCCAAAAATATAAACAGCAAAAACTACAGTACCTCGCAACTGACCACAGAAAAAGGCGGCCTCCTGCAGGGCAACTATGGCGTGCAACTGTTCAAATCTCGCTTCACTTCGTTGGTCAACAGCGCCCCCCCTGGCTTTGCCAGCCGGTCATCCGCCTCTGATGTGCTGTCGGGCGATGTGCTTGCCAACCTCGCCAACATGGGCATCAAGGTTGAAACCGACCAGTCGAGTTCCAACTATGGGCTTTTAGTAATTGCGCCTTCGTCCGGCATTGCCGAGCTGCAGAAGATGGACAAGAGCAATTATGAGAAAATGATCAACAGCAACCTTTCGGACGTTGTGGATTTTTTCTGTTCCAGCGGCACCGGCACGACGACAAGCTCTGATTTTCGCTATGGCAGCCACATTGCGGGCATCACCAAGGGCGGTTCCTATGATGTGAACTACTCTGTTGATGCTGGCGGCAATATTACCAATGTCACAGTTGGCGGCGTGGCCGCAACTCGCGACACAAGCCAGCCGGGCTATTACTATAGCGTTGCTTCCGGTGATGCGCGAGGCCTTTCGCTCCAGATAGACAACCTTACCCCCGGCAACCACACGGGGCAGGTACGCATCAAGGAAGGACTGATTCAGACGGTCAGCACCTTCCTCAAAAGCGAACTGACCTATACGGCTGTCAACGTCTCGGGCACCGGCACCGCAGATCAGACGTCCGCAGCCATTGCGCTTAAATCAAAAAACGGCGCCTTGATGATTCTGAAAAACAACTATCAGAGCATCATGGAAAATATCGACAAAAAGATTACTCAGGAACAAGATCGGCTTGACCAGTGGGAAGCCCGGCAAAAAAAATATTTTGCCAACCTTGAAACCCTGCTTAAAAAATACAATACCCAGAAAGATCAGCTCACGTCACAGCTCAAGCAGCTTTCCAGTTCGTCAAGCAGCTCCTAGCCAGCATGAAACAACAATAAGGCCAGCCAAAGAACACCGCCATAAGGACACACTATGAACAAAGCGGCGCAAGCATATTTTCAGACCAAGGTCGGTACCACGGATCAGGGGCAACTTTTGCTCATGCTCTATGACGGCGCGCTCACATTCATACAGCAGGCGCGCACAAAAATGATTGCCAATGACTATGCGGGAAAGGGCATCCTTATCTCCAAGGTTATTGACATAATCAATGAGCTTTCCGCTTCTTTGAACATGGACAAGGGCGGCAGCCTGGCTGTGAACCTGAACAACCTGTACCTGCTCTGCACGGCACGTTTGCTGCGCGCCAACCTGAAAATGGATATGGATTCACTTAACAGTGTGGAATCCATCCTTTCAGGCCTGCGTGGCGCCTATGCCCAGATTATTGAAACCCCAGAGGCCCGTCAGGCGAGCAACGATATTGCCACCCGCCTGCAACCCCTGGGGACAATGACCAGATCTCCGCAGCCTATCATACCGTCAACAGTCACTGCCGTGCCGCGCTCCCATGCTCAGGCGGCCTATGGCCGTAGCGCCATGCGCCCTGCGGCAGAGGCACCCAGCCAGATGGCCGATGCCCAGCGCGCGCATGTGCAGTCTTTTGACCAAGCCACGCCGCAGGCGACAGCACCACAACCGCGCCTGCCCGGCGCTTACGGCAAACCCTAGTACAAAGCCTTGCCCTGAACAGGAAGGCTGATAGCAGTATTACGCAAAAAGCGGCGGCATCTTGGTGTCGTCGCTTTTTGCGCTGACATGCGGTCTGCCGAAAAATACCACCGATGCGGATGGCAAAAGACGCAAGGCTGTTTTGGAAAATTGATCATGATCCTCTTTGACAGGCTTATCCAGAGAAGCTAGTCTTCACAAAATTTTTAAAGAGCATCCGCTCAGAGTTTATCCATATTTTACTGCACTGCGAAACAAGCGCCATGGTGAAATCCAAAGAGTCTTCTGTTAACTGCAAAAACACATATCTCAAACTATTTGATATGTTTGATAAAGCAGGCGTCCCGCCAGAAACGCGCTGGCGCTCCCTGCTGCTTTTTTTCAGGGAAATGAAGGACTATCATTTTCTTGACGAAGAACAAAAGATTGCCATTCTCGCACAGATGGAAGATCTGTTGAAAAACAGACACTACTCTGATGAGCAGCTTGTTTCCACAATCCGCAAATGCAGCGAAATATTCAGTAAGCCAATTGTGACCCAGCTCGACAGCATGGTTCACGAAACGTCTTCCATCATAGACCAGTTTTTCAGCAAGCTGTCTTCGCGCTACGGCGACATTGCCCACCTTGAGAAAGAAAGCCTTTCCATTGTGGCGGAAAACGGTGATAGCACCGTCATGCTTGAAAAGCTGCAATCAGCCTTTCACCGGGTCAAGGTTCTTTTTGAGGAAGACATCTGCAACCTTGAAAATCTCGCCTTTATTGACCCTCTGACTCAGGTTGCCAACCGCCTGAGCCTTGATCTTTTTATCAAAAATTCTACGGCCCGGTGGCACGAAGAAGGGCAACCCTTTGCCTTGGCCCTCTTTGATATCGACCACTTCAAAACCTTTAACGACACCTACGGCCACCTTATCGGCGATCAGGTGCTTAAGGTTGTGGGCTCGCACCTCCGCAGGGCACGCGAAGAAATTGATACAGATACGGATGCCCTTGCAGCACGCTTTGGCGGCGATGAGTTTGCCCTTGTGGCCTCCGGGGCCAACGCGCATCTGTTGCCCGAAATAATCAGCCGTTTTTGCAAGGCCATCAAAAATTTCAACCTGCTCATCCGGGATACGGAAGGCAATGTTGAAAAAAATAACCTGCACATTACCGTCAGCGCCGGCATAGCCGTGTTGGATGCCAAAGCGCCCCAAATCCAAACGGCAGAACAACTTTTTGACCGGGCGGACAAAGCCCTGTACCACGCCAAGCACAATGCCCGTTCGCGTGCGGTGGTGTTAAAGGCTAACAACCAATACCTGATTCTGGACGAAGAAAACCACAAGGCTGTCTAGTGCCAGGGCAATGCCCGCAGCTTGCGCATCATTAAAAAAGGCGGGAAAACCCGCCTTTTTTATGGTGCCGAAAAAATCAGCCGCATGCCCGCCAGCAAAGGGTTACCCCCTCGCGCCCCCGTTTTTTACAGCCCAGCCAATGGTTTGGTGAAAGCTGAGCTTTACCGCCACTGCGGCAAGGCAAGCTGTCAAAAACGCCCCCGCCATATCCAGCGGATAGTGCACCCCCACAAAAATCCTGGCCCAGGCCGTAGCGAACCCCAGCAGCATGACAAACAGCGCAATGCCACGCGAGCCATTTTGCAGTAACAGAGCAAACGCCAGAGAAAACAAAAAAGTGGCGTGTAAACTGGGAAAGGACGATGTGGGTTCGTGGGCAATCAGCATTCGCCCAAGCCCCAGTACAAAGGGCCGAGGATTATAATGAAGCATTCGGATCAGGCAGGCTGAACCCATGGCTACCGCCACGGTCAAAACCACACGTAAAGCCAGAGCAATGGCAAAACCGCGAGGCTTTTGCCGCACAACAGCCAACAGGGTCAACACCACAGCAATGCCGATGGGCCATTCTGCCAGTGCGGCCCCTGCCCATACTGCAAAGGGAGATGCCGCATCGCTGGCGTTAAGAACGAGAAAAATCTGGTGATTCAGTGAAATCATGATTTATGCCGGGATGCAGTGCATCAGAAAAAATCCGCATTATGCGCGCTGAAGCGTGTTGTCAAAAATTCCTTGAACATAACCACGGCCGAGGCCGCAGTGGGACTCCAGGCAAAATCCTGAAAAACAAAATGTCCGCAATACGGCAGCATGAGCAGGGAGGCCCCTGGAATCAACTTTTTCATTTCCACAAGCTGCTCTGGCAAAACGATATCCCGGTCGCCACCCACAACGAGCGTTGGCGTTTGCAGGGCTTGCAGACGCTCAGTTTTTATAATGTCCATGCACTCCCACAGCTCTTTTGTCTTGCTGATGAAACTCTCGAACTTGGGGGCCGGATTAAGTTCCTCATACTGTTGCGCAACTTCCGGCATATGCTCCCGAACAAAATCCGCAGACAGATTACCAACAGTTTCCAGCCAACCATCCGACATACCTTCAGCAAGATAATTGCCGGATATGGCAATGAGGCTCTTTACCCTGCCCGGCAGGCGGCTTGCCATATGCAAGCCGAGGTTCGCCCCATCGCTGTAACCAACGATGTGGAAAGATCGCAGATCAAGCGCCTGCGTGAAAGAAATCAGCTCCTCCGCCATCAGGGCATACTCAAAAGGCGCGTCTGTATCCGCTGTTCTGCCGTGCCCGCGCCGGTCAACAGCGATAACGCGAAAATCCTTTGCCAGTTCTGCCAGCAGGGTTTCGTAATTTTCGCAGGTATCCAGCCCGCCGTGCAAAAAAAGAAGAGGTTCCCCCTGCCCCTTTGTTGTATAAAACCAGTTGATTTCGCCAGTTGATATCTGCATTTCTTGCACTCCGATGTCTGATTTATTTATTACATTACCTTTTTACGTTGACTTATCAACTCTAGAGAGTTGCCATTACTGCCCTGAACTGAAAAATATTTTCGCGGATACTCACACAACACGCCCGGTCCTGTAAACAAAAAGAGCCGGAGCAAATAATACTCCGGCTCTTTTTGCGCATATCAGAGTTTGCTTTCAAGCTGCTGTCAGTGCACGCCCTTACCATTAAGAAATGGCCCGTAGCGTTTGTCCGTCCCCATAATATGGCCCACGAGCCACTCTTTCAAAAAGCGCATGATTTCCATGGTGACCTTGGCGCGACCACTTTTAAGCTCCTGCTCAAAAGCCAGAACTTTTTCTACCAGATCACGATGCGCTTTTTTGTGTGCAGGCGCTTCTGCGTAGCCATAGCGGTCAAAAAATTCTTCTTCCGTGGCGAAATGCTTTACTGTGTATTGCTTCAGCCTGTCCAGCACGCCTGCAAGCACCTCTTCTGACCGACGTTGCCGCATGGCGGAATTCAACTCATTGATAAGGGCCACAAGAGCCTTGTGCTGTTCGTCAATCTTTGCAACCCCTACAGAAAGATCGCTTGTCCAGCATATCAGCTGATCGGAATCTACAACGCCGCCAAGATTTCCCTGCCCCATGGCGCTGACGATGGCGTCCAGTTCTTCTGCCTGACCGGATATTTCCACAAGCACACGAATGGAATTATTGACATGTTCCGCAGTTTCCTTTGCGATTGTGTTGACTTCAGCCGCACCTTTGCGAACATCTTCACTCGCTGCAGTTTGCGCCTGGCTGGATGCTGCGATGGCAGAAACTTCGTTGGCGGCCTGCTGGACAAATCCCGCAATCCTGTCCACATCTTCAGCGGCCTGTTCGGCGGCGCTTGCGCTAGTAACAATATCTTGCGCGGCGGCATCCACAGCCTGAACATTTTCGCGGGCCCTGGCCTGAATATTTCTCAATGACTCGCCGACCTCGCTGGTGGCCTTCATTGTCTTTTCCGCAAGCTTGCGCACTTCATCGGCTACCACGGCGAATCCACGGCCGGCTTCGCCAGCCCTGGCGGCCTCAATGGCGGCGTTCAGGGCCAACAGATTTGTTTGATCCGCAATGTCGGAAATAACTCCAAGCACAGCTCCAATGCCCTCGGCCTGTTGCCCAAGATTGGTCATGGTTTCCTTGAGCAGCAGAATGCGCTCTTTAACCTGATCAATGGAAAGAACTGCCGAGCGCACCCCTTGCGCGCCCGACACAGCCCCCTGCTGCGCCAAAGCAGCGTCATCCGCAGCTTTAACGGTATTGAGCGCTATACTCTGAATGGCGGAATTAATCTGCTCTATGGCTTGCGAGGCTCCCTGCATTCTTTCCCGCTGAAGCACCACATCGCGATCAACATTCTCCATGTTTTGACCAAGTTCGCGGATACCGGAAAAAATACTCGAGGATGCAGTAGCCGCTTTTTGCGAGGCGGTGCGCATGTCATTGAGCAGTTGTCGCACCTGCGCTTCCGCAGCGCGGCTTTCCTGCAATGCAAGCTCGCTGTCTGCCGCGAGCCGGTGCGCTTCGTCGCCTTTCTGCCGGGCATCTTTAAGGGCCTGATCCAGTGAGGCGACCATAGTGCAAATACTTTCGCGCAGATCTGAGTATTCTTTGGGCATGGTGTACGCTGGGCATGCTGCGGGACGGCCACTGGCGATCTCTTGTGCGTAATCACGTATGCTGCGTAAAGGAAGTATCAGTTGCCTGTAGACCGTCCATATTAAAAAAAGACCAGCCGTGGCCGCTAATAAAAATAACACACCGTGTATTATAAACGATGCATTAGAAATAACGCCATATGTGAATGATGCTGCGCCACCGCACATCAGCACGACAGCAGAAGAAAACAACCGGAATGAGAGGCTTGTTCCTGATGCAATAGCCATGACAGATCCCCTAATGTAGTCGATTGTCGATTTTCAGGAAGCAAAAACTGTCTCGATAAAAATGCAGGCTAAACAACTCAACGGGAACATTAATAACTTTTATATATAATTATACAAAGTTAAATGCAACTGTCACTCAAAAAATACGGTAGCTGCCTATCTTTTAAACCAATGGCAAAGCGTGTGCCCATTCTTGAGTAGTTTGCTTAATAAAATAAAAAAATATCTCTAGAGACTTACCGCCCCATGCATTGACCTCAGTATCAACCTTATTTGAAATATAACGGATGCATCAATTTTTTTATTAGTTGAAAAAATAATTTTTTTGGAAATAAGCAAAATAATCATTGCCATACTGAACAAAATAACGACTACTAAAACTTCCCACTACAGCAACAAGGGAAAGCATGCGCGCTTCAAGCTCACACGTGCCCCATGATAGCCACGTGTGATATAAAGCCGCACATGACCGGGAACTTGCTTTCACATAGCGAACGCATAATTGCAGAAGCTGCGCGCCGGTAAGCGTGTCGAATGGTGCAGGGGAGGGGGAAGGCTGCTTAACTAGAAAAAAAGACTGGAGCTGCATGTACGGCATTGCACCATACATGCAGCTGACGCTGACGGGAGTATGCCCTACCCTGCCAGTTCACCAAGCTCTTGCAGGCGCTGTTCCGCAAACTCCCAGCGTTGCAGCAGCTCAGTCTGCTCTGTTTCCAGCGCCACCAGACGGTCTGTCGTTTTGGCAAAAGCTTCTGGATCGCGAGCGAACAGTTCCGGGTCGGCAAGGGTCGCTTCCAGAGTTTTCTGCTCCTGCTCCAGAGCGTCCATGCGTTCGGGCAGGGCTTCCAGCTCCTGGCCCAGTTGTTCAAATTCCCTCTGTTCCTTAAAGCTGCGTCTGCGGGGCTTATCCGAGGCTGGGCGGGGAGTTGAGCGGGCGCTTTTTTCTTCCGGCTTGCGCTCCTGTGCAGGGGCCGAGCGCTGGCGCAGCCAGTCGGTATACGCGCCAACGTACTCGTGCGCCATGCCGTCGCCCTCCAGGGCGATGACGCTGGTGACAAGATTATCCAGAAAACTGCGGTCATGGCTGACCACAAGCACAGTGCCGGAATAATCCGCAATCAGCTCTTCCAGCAGATCAAGGGTTTCCGCGTCCAGATCGTTGGTGGGTTCGTCCAGCACCAGCACGTTGGATGGCCGGGTAAAGAGCTTTGCCAGCAGCAGGCGGTTGCGCTCGCCGCCGGAGAGCACCTTGACAGGCAGACGCAAGCGGTCGGGAGTGAAGAGAAAATCCTGTAAATATCCTGCAACATGGCGCGTGCTGCCGCCCACTGTGACCACGTCGTTGCCCTCTGCAACGCTGTGCATGACGCTGGCTTCCGGGTCGAGCGTTTCGCGCAGCTGATCGAAATAGCTGATTTCCAGATTGGTGCCGAGGCGCACCTCGCCTTCTGTGGGTTGCTGCTCGCCCAGCAGAACGCGGATAAGCGATGTTTTGCCCGTGCCGTTTTCGCCGATCAGGCCCACGCGGTCGCCGCGCTGAATGATGGTGGAAAAATTACGGATAAGCGGCGGCTGACCAGGGTAGCCGACTGAAACATCCTCGGCCTCAATAACCAGCTTGCCCGAGCGCCCGGCCTCCTGCGCGGCCATGCGCACGTTGCCCTGCCTGTCGCGCCGCTCGGCGCGCTCGGCCCGCAGGGCCACAAGAGCGCGCACCCGCCCCATGTTGCGCGTGCGGCGAGCCTTGATGCCCTGCCGAATCCACACTTCCTCCTGCGCCAGCTTTTTGTCTTGCAGGGCAAAGGCGCGCTCCTCGGCGGCAAGGCGTTCCTCGCGCCTCTCGGGGTAACGGTCGAACCCGCAGGAGTAGTTGTGCAGCTTGCCCCGGTCGATCTCCACAACGCGCGTGGCAAGGCGCTTGGCAAAGGCCCTGTCGTGGCTGACAAAAATCAGGGTGCGGGCCTTGCGCAGCAAAAAATCTTCCAGCCAGGTGATGGTGGCGATATCCAGATGGTTGGTAGGTTCGTCCAGAATGAGGTCTTCTGAGCAGATCAGCGCCCGCGCCAGAGCCACGCGGCGCTTGGTGCCGCCGGAGAGGGAGGTAAAATCCGCATCGGGATCCAACCCCAGATGGTTGATGACGGCAAGCACATCGCCGTAGCGCTCCCAGCCGCTGGTCAGCTCAAGGCTGTGCTCGGCCCCGGCATGGGCAGCGGCAAGGGCCGTGCCCTCCTCGCCCAGGACCTCCGCCACCAGAGAAAAAACAGTGCCGCGCCAGCGTTCCGGCACATCCTGCGGCATCTGGCCTATGAGCGTGCCGGGGCGGATAATCATGCCGGAATTGGGCTGCATCTGCCCGCCGAGCAGCGCCAGCAGCGATGACTTGCCCGCGCCGTTGCGGCCCACGAGACAAAGCCTGTCGCCCACTTCAACCGAAAAATCCGCAGAATCCAGTAGCGGCTTGCCGCCAAGGTTCAGGGTAACACCCTGCATGCTCAAAAATGCCAAAATATTCTCCAACACGGTGATATGATTCTGCCCAGGGCTGTGGCTGCTCTGGGTTGCGGCTGCCCTGCGGATGCGTGCTTTGCGCGATCCGCAAACTGGGCGACCAGCGCTGTGCGCAAAAAATGCGCTGCACCTGCGCCCCGCAGAGGCGTATCATTACCCCAGCGGCGAAACTGACGCAACGGGCCGGGGGCAAGGCTGCGCGCGGCGCAATCTGCACAACACACGCGGGCGACCTTGTATTGCCCGCACAAAGCGAGTACCCGAAGACATTGCCGGAACTTCATTCATTACCTAAGGGCGGGAATATGCGGAGCGCAAAAATCTTTTGCTGGTGTTTTCTGTTTGTATTTTTTGGCGGATTTGGCTGCGCCCTTGCGGGCGAGATTCAGGTTCACGAAACCACGCAAACGACATCCCAAGGCCCGGTTGAGGTCAAAACCTTTCTTGCTGCCGGGCAAGGGCCGCACCCGGCTATCATCGTGCTGCACGGCAGCCAGGGCCTGGATAAATTTCGGGCGTTTTATGAGCGCAACGCCACGCAGCTGGCCCACGCGGGTTTTGATACCTATGTGCTGGATTATTATAATGAGCAGGACGTCGCATGCTCCAAAACTGTGGAAACGCGGCGCGCAAATTTTTCAAAGCGCATAGGCGCGTGGTCGCAGATGATCAGCGATGTTGTGACAGACGTGCTCGCGCAGGGGCAGAAGGCCCGCCCCGTTGGCATCGTGGGCTTTTCTCAGGGGGGATATCTGGGAACATCCGTAGCCAGCAAGGATACAAGAATCGCGGCGCTGGTCGTGTATTACGGCGGCATCCCCGCTCAACGCAGGGCTGACGGCAAGCACCCCATTACCCACATGCCGCCCTTGCTGGAACTGCACGGCGACGCGGATACAGTTGTGCCCATGGAAAGAGGCAAGGAACTGGTGGAACTGACCCGCAGCCTTGGCCAAACGGCTGAAATGGTGATCTACCCCGGCGCGGGGCACGGCTTTAACCGCTCTGCCGCAACAGACGCGGAGCAGCGGACGCTGGAGTTTTTTCAGCGGGTGTTGATGGACAAGAGGTAAAGGGGGCCCAATAGTTAGTGTCCGTGGGACGCCAGATAACTACCAGAAGGAATTTTCACCTAAAGAGCCTGCCCCAGATGTTAACCCCTTGGCGGTGATTATTGAATCTGTGGTTCTGTCGGAATCTGTTCGGAGGCATGAGGCCAAGGCCAGTGGGCAACTCTGGACATTTTACCACATAGGGGGGGACGATACTGCAGCTTGCCCTTATGTTTTTATGCAACAGGGCACAATAAACATGACGGGGAACTGGCAAAATGATTCGTATTTGCTGATTAAGGCTTTTTTGCAGTGCCGTAGCGAAAAACGCCGCGCTCCATAATGATGAGATCAGAAAAACTGCTTTCTTTCAAAATCTCGTCTGTGCGACGGTTGAGGTTGCATCCGTCGGCAATTCGTGCCCATGAGCCATTAGCAAAGTCAAAAATTTTACCGGCCCGCGCTCCTTTGGGCCGCACATGCTCTATGAAAATGAACAGGCCGCCCGCCTTGAGCACCCGCTGTATTTCGCTCATGCTTTTTTCAATATCCGCAGTGCAAAAAAGCAGCGTGGCGACCACGGTGTCAAACTGCCCTTCTGCAAAAGGCATTTTTTCAACATTGCCCTGATAAAACGCAAAATCCTTCCCGGCCCGCCGTTCAAGTTCCTGTGAGTACTGGCGATCCAACCCTGTCAGACTGCGTATTTTTTCAGGATTATAATATCGAAGGTTGACTCCTGTTCCTATCCCGGCTTCAAGCACATCGCCATATGCACAGGGCATTATTGTTGAACGCATTTTCTTCAATACCCACGCTTCTAAGGGCATCATGGCTATATCGTATATGTTCATGCCCGATTCCATTTGTATTACAGAGTGCGATGAAGAAGGCGAGGGTGGGATTCATAATTACAAACAATTACCTGAAATAATTAAATTATTTAACTAAACAAAAAAGATATATCCGGTTTGATGTCCAAAATAAATTAGCCTCAAAAAAATTGCGAACAATCATCTATCTAAGGCTTTTCAACTGGATCATGTAACTTTCTCCATAAAAAAGATGCATCAATACAGCAAGTTTATTGTAGTATTTAGTTTGCATATTTTCCAAGTGTAAAAATAGATTTTGCCGCAAGAAAACAATGACGAAACTCAGGAAAACAAAATTCCACACGTCTAATTAGTGACAAGCATCTATTTATTGCATCCTTGTCACTACTAACATTGGCAATTATTGATGATTTTTCTCTCAGAAAATTAAGCGCCTGCTCCGAATTACTGTAAGAATTAAAGACATTCAGAACTGCGCATAGACATAGAAACTCTTCATTTTTATGTTGCTCAACAATCCTTGACAGAATCCATTCAACTATAGTTTCAGCCAGTTCTGTAGAGTAATTTATCGATGCAATCCGGCTCACTCCTTCAACTATCTTAAATAAATCATCATCCTTAATTTCTGCATATGAGGTCTTCAATCGTTTACATGAAATTATTATTTTTTCAATATGTTCAGGGCTAACCCGAAATAAATGAGAGCAGGCATAGAGAGAAAGCAAGAACTCTTTCGCCTCAAACATCTCAAACCTTCTGACAATCTCTAACGAAATTTCATCAGGAATGATTAGCTCACGATAGTGCTGGCTCAACCCAGAGAACGGCGTTGGATGCAGGACATAAATATTGTTTTCAGCAGTTGCCTTCTTTGAATTGGCACCTAAAAGCAAGTCGCTCCATTCTTTCGGCACGCCTTTTGTGCAAAAGACATCAATAGAAGCTATTATTCTATTACAAAGAAACCCAACAATATACGGCTTTGAAATTTGATAATTTTGCCATAACGGCGATTCAAGCCCGCCAGTTAAGCCTGATAACAAAAACAAATCGTTTTGTTCGTCTCTTAAACACTTCAACAACGCAGTTCTATCAAATTCATATTTATTTAAAATTCGGGAAACGTACCCAGACCACCCCCAAGCACAAAGTCGCTGGAAGTAAAGAGGAAAATCTTTCAAAATATTTTTTTGAACAAGCGAGGGGGACACAAAGTGCAAGCTAATCTCAAAATCAATAAATTCATTTGAGGATGATGCTTCGACAATCCTCTTGATGATGTCCTTACCAATCGCAACGTAACAATTATTTTCACAAGATAACGCTGCACAGATATCAAATATAAGCATAAGACTAAATGGATCTTTAAATGTACTTGCACAATGTTGCAAAAACTCAACAGAAAAATCACACCTCTTATGCAAACATGTATCCAACATTTGCTTTGAAGGGATTACAGAGCTTGGCCCAAATTCATACAACGCCTTCTTCAAGTTTCTAGCAAGCAATCGTCCCCGTAGGACAGCTGAACTAAGAAAAAAACCATCAATATTGTGCGACATCGGCTTACCAAACAGCGCAACAAATGTATCAACAGACTGGGGGGTGAGAGAATCAGCCAATAGCTTATGCGTCCGTGATATTTCAGCTTCTATCTTATCCAATACAACAGAAGGTAATTTGCCAATGTCATCAACGAGCTCCCAATAATCAGAGTTAGTCAACTCAACAGTAATACTCTTTTTCCACTTTCGAACAAGCTCGCGCGGAAAGTCATATGTTTCCTTGAGGACGTTAAGAATTCTTTGGCGAGCTTTTGTTGAATCCGTAAGGATACAACCTGCGGTTAACTCACAGCTACTGTCCCCATTAACAAATTGAATTGCTCCACTCCCTGTTTTTTCAACCCTTAAACTTGTTTTATTGCCGCTATCATCAATCAAATTATTCACATGACCATTAGCAATTTCTCTTATTTTCCCCAAGAAGTTATTATATGAAAAAGACGCATTGCATATTGTGACTTGCCCAAAACATTCCATATATTTTTCATAGAATTCGGGGTCTTTTAGCAATAGGGATTTAATTCGAGGGTGCAATTGCAACATGCAAAATTTTAATATTTCTGCATAGCTATAAGGGCTACCCTCACCCTCATGATTGCAGACCATATCGTTTATTACCTTACGAAACAGATCACTAAGCGATGGATAAACAAACGTTGCTAAATAATTATCTGCTTTTAGTATGAAGTCCTCAACAAACTCGAAATAGGCTTTCACCTTACTAGGTTCGTGGAGAAAGTTTGCGTCGGCAAGCAATGCAACAATTGCTCCGGCAGTGCGGGCATATGCTCCCGCAAAGCCCCGCGAATCTGAAGTAGGTAAGCAGCAATACAAAGCATCTAAAATTTTATGTATATAAATAGATTTTTTTCGAGCCGCCTCAACAACTTCCTCATTAATCCAGACATCCTTTATTGCAGTTGTGCATACTTTGACACAAGATAGAATGAAAGGCATTTCATCTGGCAAAACTAGAATAGATGTTTTACCAATCATACAAAAATATTCTATAAATTCAGTTAACTCGATTGATTGTTTATTCTGCTGAAAACTTTGATTTGCAGCCGCAAGAACTTCTTGGCTTGTCAACGGAACAAAGACCGTTCCACACCTTCGCAATTTTTTATAAATATCACTCAAACCTTGTTCAGTAATAACTGATGCACACTGTAGACGCCTTAGCACGTCCAAACTAGACATTATTATCGGGGACTCCCCAATATTTTTATTTACGAATCTATCATCAACTACGATGGCATCACGTTCATGTCCATGGGCTAACAAAGCCTGCAAGGAGAAACCGTCATAATCCTCGTCGCTCTTATTCCTTATCAAAAATTGTATTTTACCTGACGCAATGCCTCCACTAACTTCATTTCTAATCATTGTAATAATATCTTCAACATCAGACTGCCTGTCTACATAAGAAAGTAAACCAAGATAATGAAGACGCATTTCTTCCGATATAAAAACTTCTGAATTAACTTTTAA
This sequence comes from Desulfovibrio sp. UIB00, assembly GCF_022508225.1. Taxonomy (NCBI): domain Bacteria; kingdom Pseudomonadati; phylum Thermodesulfobacteriota; class Desulfovibrionia; order Desulfovibrionales; family Desulfovibrionaceae; genus Desulfovibrio; species Desulfovibrio sp. UIB00. Next base: position 89,366 of record NZ_JAETXJ010000010.1, read on the forward strand.
AAGATTTTCAATGATGCCATACCTTATAAGACAATCCAAGGCATAGCTATCTAGAAAAAGTTGTGTATGCCTTGAAATTTTTTTATGACTGACAGAATATAAATGGTTTGCCTTATGATATTGTACAATTTCTTCTTCATTATCTTTTGCAATGACTCCTTCGTGTGAAAGAAAACTTACAATTTCAATTAAATCTATTAACACAGAATCTATAGCAGACAAATCTACCTTTTTTGTTAGAAAACTTGCAGTATCATATTCGTCTTTGGCAATAACGACATATCCATTGTTTTTTTTGGCCTGAACGACCAGCATACTTAAATCCCTGCTCAAGCCAGCAGGGATATCATCAGAAATAGCACACGCCTCACTTTTACAAATTTTAACTTTTTGTTCGGCAATGAGGCGCTCCACGAGCCGCGCTTCTGTAACTTGTGACGCCTGATGGAAACGAATTTTTTCAATATCTTCTAGAAACTCTGTCATGCAAGAATTTGTAATTGCAACCTTGTCGAATGCACTAAAGACTATATTTAATGAATTTAAATAGGCCAAAGTGATCAAACTGGATCTATCGATAGCAATACTTTTTATTTTAGGAATTTCGTCTATTCTATTTCCACAAAAAAGAGGAATACAATTTTTTTTTCGCCAATCAAGCTGCTGCTCATTATAAAGCATCTGTCCAGCGAGGACATTAGATAATGCTCCATTCTTCTGAATAGCAAAAATTAAAGGAATAGTGCCGAGCCTGACATTCTCTGAAATACTGCTTTCATATTCATGGGCCTGTCTAAATATTGTTTCTAACTCACTATAGGGAACAGCAGTTAAAGGTCCTTCAGCCGTAGTTGAAAGTTCCTGCGCTTGAGTAAGTGCGCTTTCAGCAATTTTTTTTAGCTGGCTATCGCCGATACGGATGGCTAAGGAATATATCCGAGTTAGAGCAAATGCGTCATTTGAGTCAGATGCCTTTACCGAGGCGGCCTTAAGTAGATCTATGGCGATCTGCCCAGGGGCTTTGATTAACCAGCTCAGTCCGGCATAGCGAACGAGCTCATCATAGGAGAGTGTCTCGGCGTTATTTTTTGCGTAAACAAGCTCGTCAAGCCCATCTTCCCAATTTCCTGTTTCCTGAGCGATCAGCAGAGCGAGTCTGTAATTATTATCATTTTTTTCACGATTTTTAGGAAGCAGCTTCAGGATTGAAGACGCTTCAACAATATCGCCATTAAAGTAAGCAATCCATGCATTAAGACTTTGCAAATTAGAATTTTCTGCAATCAACAGCTGCACAACACCTTGGCACAAAAAATCGTTTGCTTTTTTATATTCTCCACATTTAATAAAATGGTAAAGAATTCTTTCCGCTTCTTCGTAGCTTGGCGTTTTATTAAAAAAATAAGTCAGATGTTCTGCTGCTTCTAAATATCTGTGGTTATCTTCAAGTGCCTTAATCAACAATCGCCTTTCCCCCTCACCGCTCGTAAGCTCAAAACCCTCACGATATGGTGCCACAGGATCCTCTAAATTTTCTTTGAGAAATAGCGACTTAAGAGTATTAGCTTTTATTTCACCAATAACATCACTGTTATCATTGATATATTTCTCACACTCATCTCTTCTACCGCATTTGTGGAGGACCTCCGCCTTAAGACTAACAAAATATTCCATCTTTATTACTTTTGTAATGCTGGCACTGTTCTCATCAAGAAGCTGCAAGACAGCTTGTGGCGTATCTTGATTCATTGCTAACAATAAGATCGCAATTGTTTCATTAAATGTTAATTCACCAATACTTTTTTGCAAATTTAGGTATTTATTCATGCCACGCATATCCAGTGAATATCCGTAGTCAAACGCAAAACGAGAATACCTGACTGCCTTTTCGGTATCAGCGATTAATTCATTGAAAGCATGACGCTTTTTTTCTCGAAAATTATCGTCTGGATGTTCGAGCTCAAGCCATAACTTAACTTCTTCAATAGCAGCCTGGAATTTTGGAATTTTTAACAATAAATAGTTATCTATAAAATTTGTTGCATCCTCCAACGCTGACACCCTTAATCCTCTCATTTCAGGCGTATCATCAAATTTGACTAATTTTGGATGGATTGGCAGAGTTGAAAATAGTGAATCTTTCTCCATACACCCCGTACAAATTGCTACTTTTATTAATGCCCTAATTGGAATAATAGCCGGACAATCCTGAATTTGAGTCTTAGTAGCCCTAACAAGCAGCTTTAAGGAAAAATTATAATCACCAATTTCACATTGCTTAATAGCGAAGCCCAACAGTTTTGTTCCCGACAACAAGCTTGAATCTTTAATTTGATAATTATAGTATTCTAATGCAGACAAGTTATCCTTCTGAGTGAGCAAAACATTGAAAACAAACTCTCTGACACTTAATGAATCAATATTTTTTGCTTCAGTTAGGACTTCGTCTACACGACCAGCACTCATCCTTATTCTAAGGTTATCAACGACAAACTCCTCGTCAGCGGATAATGCTTTTGCTTCTTTTAACCATTTCTCCCCCCGCTCCGAATCATTTTTATTGCAGCATGCCCTTGCCATCTCACGAAAAATTGTAACACGAATTGGCCTACTTGCAGACGACAGATCACCGAGTTCTGCTCTACTTGCTAGTTCAGATATCTCATTAAAAGAATCAACTTCCTCAAAAGGCTCACGCCAAAGTACTAACTTCAAGGCATCTTGTGCTATTTTATCTATTAAAGGCTGTGATTGAAATCCAATGCGTATATTATTTAAACGTTCGTTTATACGTTCCTGCCCCAGTATTATTGGCTCAAGTTGTTTCTTGAAATCAATTGACATCTGCGCAAATCTAAGCTGCCCGAATTCATCTATAATTTTAGATTGAGCATCTAACAATGCAGTAACACTACAAACAAGCAACTTATGTGTCAGTTCAATTATTTGTCTTGCTGAAAAATTATTTTCACCAGATATTTCCATATATGTAGATGCCAACAACTCATCAAATTCATTGTGTTCTTTGAAACTATCACCAGAAAACTTTCCGATAGCCTTTTCTATGAACATATCTCTCGTCTTTTGATTATTGAGCCACTCTTTCATATGTGGTTTATTATAAATACTGTCATGATTTGAAAGAAACGAAAGACAGCTGTTTTCCAGATTATCAAGTGAAGATAATTTCGTGTAACTCAATACATTTAATACATGCTCCAGTTGTTCAATTAAGAACGTACGAGAAACTGAATTCCCAGAAATAATTTTTCTACGTTCGATAACTGGCCTACATTTATTCCAACCACCACGAATAAGGGGGGGGATTAGTATCCCCAAAATTTTCATCATATGGTCGTTCATGATGGATAAACCTCGCTTACCGGTTAAGTACGAAACCTACTAGCATAAAAATCTTTCATCTTAGTACCGCCTCAAAAAAATGACTTCTGAATAGTAGCTATAACCTCATTTCTAAAATTATCAGCACAATGAATCTACCAGAACATCATTTCAATGACACAATCTATATTTTCACAAGTATTGATGCCAGACAAGGGAAGCTTGCGAACTCGCTTCCCTTGTTTTTTCACAGCCCGATTAGATGCTAGGCATCTAGTTTCTGATCCATCCAATACATGCTTGCACCAACACCAGAAACAGTGTCGTGCATATAGATGTCAAACTTGCCAGCCACCACGAATCGCCCCGCAGCGCCTTGCCGTAAGCTTCCATTACTACACGCGATTTATCAAAAGATTCCTTTGATGCGATTGCCGCCTTCCTCGCCGTTTTGCGGGCACTGCTCCATACGCGCCCTGTGCGGATTCAAAACCTCAACGGGTTATTTCTTTTCTTGGTGAGCTCGGCCCCGATCTCGCTCGGCGGGGCTGGTGTTGACGGTAGAGCGCGAGTTCCCCCCCCATCAACCAATTGCTATCATCTCATATTTTAGCTATTATACTAAAAAATAAAATTAAGAGCTATTATGTTAGATGATATTCTAAAAACTCCGCAGGAAATCCGGCTCGGCATCGCCGCCAAGGCGCAGGCCAAACGTCTTGCGCTCAATATGAGCCAGAAAGATTTGGCAGCCCGTAGCGGCGTTTCCCTTGGCTCTGTGAAGCGCTTTGAAACAACAGGGGAAATCTCGCTCGCGTCCCTACTGGCTATCGCCCTGATTCTTAACGATCTTGAAGCCTTTTCCGGCTTGTTCAACCCGCCGCGCACAGAAAACCTGTTCAAGCCGCAATCCCCAGCACCCCGCAAGCGGGCAGGGAGAAAACGCCATGAATCTTGACGTGCATCTGCATGCATACGGCGTACGCCGCCATGTGGGAAAGCTCGCCGCGCACAGCAACGCCATTCTGTTTCAGTACGCGCCAGAATTTCTTGATTCGGGCATCAACATTTCGCCGTTCAGGCTTCCGCTCAGCCCAGAGGTCAAGGAAGACCCCAAGCGCACCTTTGACGGCCTGTTCGGCGTGTTCAACGACAGCCTGCCCGATGGCTGGGGGCTGCTTTTGCTGGACAGGGCATTGCGAAAAAAAGGTTCATCGCTCCATGCCTGCCTGCCCTTGCAGCGCCTTGCCATGGTGGGTGCCCACGGCATGGGCGCGCTGGAGTACACCCCGGCGGCGGAACAGACAGAGGAAGCCGTTTCTGTGGCGGAACTGGATGCTCTGGCAGAGGAATCGCTGCGGGTTCTGCGCGATGCGCCGGTGGATGCGGGGCAACTGGACAAGCTTATTCAGCTCAACGGCTCATCCGCAGGGGCCAGACCCAAAGTTCTGGTGAACGTTGCCGATGATTACCGCATTGTGCCGCAGGGGGCGGGCAAACCCCAAGGAACCCCCTGGATCATCAAATTTCGCTCCGCGCACGAACCGCCAAACACCGGGCTGACGGAATACGCATATTCCCTGGCGGCCAGAGATGCCGGGCTGGATATGCCGGAAACGCACCTGTTTCCGTCGGCAACCTCGCCGGGATATTTCGGCGTCCAACGCTTTGACAGGGTGCATGGCCAAAAGGTGCATGTGCACACCGCCTGCGGCCTGCTGCACGCATCGCACCGCGAACCCTCGCTCACCTATGAAAGCCTGCTGCGCCTGACGCTGCTGCTCACCAAAGACATACGCGAAGTGCTCAAAATGGTGCGTCTCATGGTGTTCAACGTGCGCTCCGGCAACAGGGACGACCATTCCAAGAACTTTTCCTTCCTGCTGAACAAGGAAAACCAGTGGCGCATGGCCCCAGTTTATGACCTTACGCCGTCAGAGGGCATTAACGGGGAACAGACCTGCATGGTCAACAACAAGGGCAAGGATATAACCGAAAAGGATTTTCTGGCGGCCGCCGCAACTGTGGATGTAGACGCTCGGACAGTGCGCGAAATTATAGAGCAGGTGGACGCGGCTTTGGCCGGGGTGAAGATGTAAGGTGCTCAAATGTGCAGGAAGGAGGCCGTCTGAGTGACAAATGGGAAATTCCCCTTTCCTTCAAGGGGCACCTGTCAGATCAAGTCTAAACTAGCTCAAATAATGATGATAATAGAATTCTATTAATGGCATGATGGGCGCGTGTGCAAAATATGTATACGCCCCCATCATGCTTTCAACGCTGATCAATTTCTTGTTAAATATCCACTTGTTATCTTACCACCATTGACATTGACCGCATTAATACGATCACCATTCAACCGATAAAGGTCAACGTCTGTTGTTCCACACTTTGGGTTTGAAACCGTTTTCTGGACAAATTTATACCCAACTTGTTCTTCAATAATGTCACCTTGGTATGTGTTGCTGTATGAATTTGTATTGGAACATCCAAACACGTCTGCAGGATCATCAAATTTTAAAAAACTTGTTTGTGTAAAATGATACATTCCAACTTTGGCGCTGTCCCGAGATATAACATATGTCATATTGAGCATATATGATTTACCATTCGAATTTTTTACAGGGAAATATCCTGACCATGTCCCCGTAATATCTTTTGCTATCTGCTTTGAATTTTGTTTTTGCACACTGGTAGTATTTGACTTTGACAAATTATTTTTCTTTTCATTTCCTTCGTGTGCATCAAATTCATACTGACCTTCACAATACTTATACTTTACAGGTTTAAACGACTTATCTGGAAGGCCATCTGAAGTAACGCTTAACCATGAAAACGACGTCTCACTATACACTTTATATACATTAGAATCTTGTTGTACAGTACTATCTCCCATTTGTCCGCCAGGCTTTAATCCGAACAGAACAGTATACAAGTTACCATCCTTCTTAATTACCTTCAAAAATTCATAACGTTGCCCCACTCCCAAAAATATTTTAAAAACAGATCCATTTTTTGTCTGAACATATATGCCATCACCAGTATATTCTTTCCCTTCAGGGTGGTATTCATTTTCAATTTTGTAACACTGATCTTTTTCTGGCACATACAGACCATCTTTAAGATAAAAAACATCATTTGCCAGCACACTACAGACATTCACCCCCAGAATTACCGCAATCAAAATCAGATAGGTAGCCAGTGCTTTCAAGTACATCTCATCCTCCATTTTGTTCACAGCTTTTGCTCTAATTTCTAGGATAAATTAGAAATAATCCTACACACAAAAAAATAGAAGCCGTTGCATTACATACGAAGCAGGTATCTTTTTGAAAAAATCTTTTTGAGGCAGCACAACTTGCTAAATAAATTAATTTTATCTTAATCTCCTATACTGAAGCATTGCGAGAATAAATGTTTTCCCTGTGGCCAAAGCGTCGCACCCCCAGAAAAAAAGCACTCCTCCGCCCCAAACCTTCGGCGTTTTTTTGACGCTTCTGTGCAATCCCAGAGCCTGTGCAAAGGGCAGGCGAATCTACAGGGCCAATGGCGAAAAAGGGAACTGGGCTATTGCGCGCTATGCAGCCTTTTGCAAAGGATTGCAGGCTGATTGCACACATTCCCGCCTATTTATTAGGTATAATTCCCCTAATTTTTTGACCTTTTTCAAAAAAGCGTGAACGCCTGAATCGTGGTGTTTTGCAAGGGCCTGCGGATAGCATCACGCATGAAATCACGCATGAAGCCTAGGTACGCCCAAAATCAGGGCATAAAAAAAGAGCTGGCTACGTTTGTAACCAGCTCGAATTATTTACTAATGGCGGAGAGGGTGGGATTCGAACCCACGTAGGAGCTACTAACCCCTAACTCGATTTCGAGTCGAGCGCGTTACGGCCGCTTCGCTACCTCTCCGCAGGCCACAAAGGGCGTTGGGTGCCCCGCTTGCAGCCGAAGGCGGTATATAGCCTATCTTTGGGTGAAAGGCAATGCTTCTGTCTCACAATGGCGCGTCGCCGCTGTGCTTTGTCTCAAAATGGCTAAGAGTCGCCCGCAATTCCTTTATTTACATCCCCCGGCAACCTGAGAGGAACAGCCCTATGGGCATAGGCGCAAGCCGAGTACAGCAGGTCATCTGGCCAAGAGGGATCGGGAAGCAGGCCAAAATTTTCGTCCAGCTCTGCCCTGCCGGGGTAAAAGGCAGCGTGTCCATTCCGCGATATCGCTCTGATCGCGTTTTTCACTCAAACCCTGCAACCCCACCCATAGAGTCTGCCAACGCCGCCTTCTCTTCAGGGCATCAGCCTGCGCCACTCCTAGTGCTTGCCCAGCGCCGCCATGACCTCCAGAGCATCAGCCTGCTCGGGGTCTGTCTGCAAGGCGCGCAGGGCGTTATCTTCCGCAGCCTGTTTTTTACGCCAGGCAAGATACAGCTTCGACATTTTGCCAAAGGTGGAGGCATGTCCGCCAAACGTACGCAGCACCGCCTGATACACCGCCTCGGCCTTTTCGTATTCCCGCAGTTCCATCCACGCCGCCACAGCTCCGGTGTAGGCCGAGGCCTCGCGCGGCTGGATGGTCATGGCTTCCTCATACATGGCGGCGGCTTCGGCAAACAGCCCGGCAGCGGCAAAAATCTGGCCCATTTGCAGGCGGATGCCTTCCTCATCGCCAAACTCTTCCACTATGCGCTTCAAAAAAGCGCGCCCCTTGGCTACCTGCCCTTCGCGCAAAAAATCCAGCCCGCTGCTGATAAGCTGCTTTTTCCGCTCCAGCCGGGCCTCTGCCTCCTGCTGCACAGCCTGCTCTGCCGCAGTTTGCAGAATCTTTGCCAGCCCATCCAGTACGGTGGAAAGCGTTGCTTCCTTGCCCGCTTGCAGGGTGATGCTGCGCGGATTGCCCGTATTGCCGGGATCAAGCAGCGGTTGCAGGGCGCTATGGCGCACAATGCCCCCCAAAAATTCCCCGATCTGAATATCCAGTTCCGCCCTTGCTGAACGCATCAGCTTTACCCCGGCCAGAAGCCGCAGCGCCTCACTCATGGTCACAAGGGCGCGCTCAACTTCGTCTCGCCGCAGATAGCCCATTGCACGGGCGATATTTTCCCTGATTTCTTTTGGAGCAGTAGTCAGCATGCCGAGCCGTCCTCTAGCCAGTGATGCCGCACTGTTTGAACGTTGCTTCGCAAAATCTGCAAGGCCGCATCCGGCACAAGGAAATCCACGTTCCGGCCTGTCAGCCAAAGTTGACGCACCCGAGATGCGCTCACAGCCAGCCACGGCACAGAAAGAAAATGCGCCAGCCCCCCCCCCGGCAAGACCATGCACGGGCAGGCAGGCAGCAATGGAGCGAACTCTGCGGCATCGGGCCACAAGGCTTTGGCGGCGGTGATAAAATCGGCAGAGGTATGTCCCTTGCGGGGCACAACCACAAAATGACACAGCCGGGGCAGATCCAGCCCCTTATGCCATGTGGAGAGCAAGGCGAAATCCGGGCTGCCCAGAATAAAATACAGATCCGTATCCGGCTCTGCCTCACGATAGGCGCAAAGCGTATCCCACGTATACGACGGCCCCTGGCGCTGAGCCTCCATCCGGTTGCAGCGCAGCCAGGGCAAGCCCTGAGCGCAGGCTTCTACCATGTCGGCGCGCAGATCAAAAGGCAACATGCCGCGCTGCGCCTTGTGCGGCGGTACGGCGCAAGGCACCATATCCACGCCCTGCACAAGATCGCCCAAGGCCTCGCGGGCCTCTATGGCCAGCCGCAGGTGTCCCACATGGGGCGGGTTAAAACTGCCGCCAAGAATGGCTCTGCCCGGCGGGGGAGACGCCGCTTCCGTCATTTATCCGCGCACCTGCCCCTGGCCAAGCACCACAAACTTGGTGGTGGTCAGTTCGTCCACGCCCATGGGGCCGTAGGCATGCAGCTTTGAGGTAGAAATGCCGATCTCCGCGCCCAGGCCAAGCTGCCCGCCATCGTTGAAACGGCTGGAAGCGTTGACTGCCACCATGGAAGCATCCGCCTCGCGCAAAAAGCGCATGGCATGCTCATGGTTGTTGGTGCAGATGATTTCTGTATGATTTGAGCCGTAGCGGGCAATGTGATCCAGCGCGGCATCCATACTTTCCACCACGCAAACAGCAAGCACCAAGGCATGGAATTCCTGCCCGAGATCATCGGGCTGCTGGGCAACGGCAGTCGCGCCAAGCAGGGGCAGCGATTGCGGGCAGGCGCGAAATTCCACCCCGGCAGCGCCAAGCTTTGCCGCCACCTTGGGCAGAAAATCCTTGACCACGTCGCAGTGCACCAGCAGGCATTCCAGCGCGTTGCACACACCGGGGCGCTGCACCTTGCCGTTAAAAACAATCTCTGCGGCTGCATCCAGATCGGCATCCACATCAATATACGCGTGGCACACGCCCTTGAAGTGCTTGAGCACGGGCATGGTGGCAGCTTCGGTCACGGCGCGCACAAGGCCCTCGCCGCCGCGCGGGATAATTACATCAATATAGCTGTCGAGCTTGCACAGAGCGTTGACGGCTTCGTGTCCGGGTATGGACACAAGCTGGGCCGCATCGGCGGGCAATCCCGCCTGGGCCAGCGCATCACACAGGGCCTTGGCAAGCGCGATGTTGGAGCGCAAGGCCTCGCTGCCGCCGCGCAGAATAACCGCATTGCCCGCCTTGATGCACAAAATGGCGGCGTCGATGGTCACATTGGGGCGCGCCTCGTAGATCATGGCGATCACGCCCAACGGCACGCGCATACGGCCCACAAGCAGACCATTGGGCCGCTGCCACTGGCGCTCCGTAGCGCCCACAGGGTCAGGCAGATTGGCCACGTGGCGGCAGGCTGCGCGCATTTCATCCATGATGGCAGGGGTAAGCGTCAAGCGGTCAAGGCGGGGGGCATCCTGCCCGGCGGCACGGGCCGCAGCAAGGTCTTCCGCATTGGCGGCCAGAATTTCGGCCTCCCGCTCCTGCAGCAGTTGCGCCAGCCCCAGCAGGGCTTGCGTTTTGGCATCGGGGTGGGCCTTGGCTATGGCCCTGGCCGCTTCCTTTGCCCGCGCGCCAAGGCGCGACATTTCTTCTGCAGGCGTCATGCATACTCCTTATTGTATTGGCCGGGGCCGCGCGGGCAGCCTGACCAGAGGATATTTGTTTTGACAGAGGGGCTTATTCTGGCCTAAGAAAAAAGCTTCCGTCCAGCTCCGCCGATCGTGAAACGCGCAGGGCAAACGCGCGGAAAAACTACGGCGGTTCCGCCTCCCTAAGGAGTTTTGATACATGAATCCGCAAAAGAATCAAGGCGCAGAGGATTCCCCCCTGTTGCGCGACCTTCAGGCAGAAGTCAGCTCCGAAAGCGCCCCCATGCTCCAGTTCATGCTGCGCCACGCTGGCACCATAGCCAGCATTGTGGTGCTGTTTGTGCTGGTTCTGGCGGGCACCGGCATCTGGCGCTGGTACAGCACATCTAAAAATGATGAGGCGCGGCAGTCGCTTGCGCGCATTGTGCTGCAAACCAGCGGCCCCGCGCAGGTCAAGGAACTTGCCGCCCTGGCGGAAAAAGCTCCTGCTGACGTGAAGTTTTCCGCCTATCTGGCTCTGGGCCAGAGCGCCATGAGCAACGGCGACAACGCCACTGCCGCAGATGCATTTGCCAAGGCCGCCAAGGAAAGCGAAGGCCCCCTTGCGCTGATTGCCGGCATGAACGAGGCCGGCGCCATGCTCAAGGCCGGAAAATACGCCGATGCCCTTGCCCTGCTGCAAAAGCTGCAAGCAGCGCTGCCGGGTGAAGTTACAGCTCCCCAGCTCAAGCAGATGATGGCCGAAGCCGCCGTAGCCGCCGGGCAGACAGAACAGGCCGCACGCATATACCTTTCCCTCTCGCGCGAGGCGCAGGGCCTCAACAGCGAATATTTCCGCGCCCGCGCAACCACGCTGGCCCCCAAGATTGTTGAAGAAGAAGCTGCCCAGACTGCGACCCCGGCAGCGCCAGACGGCGCTGGGGAAAAATCTTCCGGCAAAGCCCAGTAAATATCTCTTCGCAAGCCCGCGCATGTGCAAACAGCGCGGGCTTGCGTCATTGTAGGCGGGGCCGCATGGGTCGCGCCATTTTGCATCCAGTTGCGGTTCAGGCGCATATGCCTGGGCCTGGAGGGAACATGAGCAATCATCCGCTGTTGCAGGGCGCTCGCGGCGAGCGGCACCTGCTGTTGGGAAACGAAGCCATTGTGCGCGGCGCGCTTGAAGCGGGTGTGCATATGGTCAGTTGTTACCCTGGCACTCCGTCTTCGGAAGTGCCGGACACGTTCCACCGGCTTGGCGGCGAGGGCCGCTATCGGCTGGAATATTCCGTCAACGAGAAGGTGGCTATGGAAGTGGCCGCCGGTGCCGCCCTTGGCGGTGCCATGAGCCTCGTGACCATGAAGCATGTGGGCGTCAACGTGGCTGCCGACCCGCTGTTCACCTCCGTTTACACTGGCCTGCCCGGCGGCATGGTCTTGCTGACGGCAGACGACCCCGGTTGCCACTCGAGCCAGAACGAACAGGACAACCGCACCTATGCGCGCTTTGCCCTGCTTCCCTGTTTTGAGCCTGCCTCAGCGCAGGAAGCCAAGGACATGACCCGCGAGGCCTTTCGTCTTGCCCGCGAGCTGCAACAGCCCGTGATGCTGCGCACCACCACCCGCGTCAGCCACATGCGCGGCGCTGTGGATTTTGACGATCTGCCCGCCACCCAGCCCAAGGTTGAGTTCAAGCGCGACCCGAGCCGTTTTGTGCCGGTTCCCGCTGTGGCCCGCAAGCGCCATCTGGTGCTGGACGGCATCATTGAAAAAGCCCGTCAGTTTGCGGAATCCAGCCGCTTCAATACAGTGCATGAACCCCAGACACCCACGCGCCTCGGCATCATCACCAGCGGCGTGGCCCGCAACTACCTGGCCGACGCCCTTTCGGCTGGCGGATGGGAAGACCGTGTGCGAGTGCTTGAGCTTGGCATGACCTGGCCCCTGCCCACCGCCATGATCACCGAATTTTTACGCGGCTGCGACCGTGTGCTGGTGCTTGAAGAAGGCGTTGACCTGCTGGAGCAGGACATCCGCGCCCTGGTGCAAAAGCAGGACATCCACGTGCGCATTGAAGGCAAGGATTCCGGCCTTACCGGCCAGGGTGAATACTCCACCACCCTTGTCATGCGCCGCCTTTCCTCCTGGCTCGACACGCCCTGCCCGGCCAAACCCGTGCGCAGCGTGGACATGGAGCTGCCGGGCCGCCCGCCGAACCTCTGCGCCGGTTGTTCGCACCGCGCCGTCTACTATGCCGCGCGGCAGGTTTTTGGCGACGATGCCTTCTATTCCAGCGACATCGGCTGTTACACTCTGGGTCTGTTGCCGCCTCTGCGCGCTGCGGATTTTCTGGTGTGCATGGGGTCTTCCATATCCGCAGGCAGCGGCTTTGCCCGCGCATCGGAAAAACCCGTTGTGGCCTTTATCGGCGACTCCACGTTCTTCCACTCCGGCATGACAGGCCTTGCCAACGCGGTTTTCAACCAGCATGACGTCATTCTGGTCATTCTGGACAACGGCACCACGGCCATGACCGGGCATCAGCCCAACCCCGGCATGCTGCAGGACATGCTTGGCTCCATGAGCCAGCACATGGATATCGAAGCCATTGTGCGCGCCATGGGCGTTACCCAGTGCGCCAAGGTGCGCTCCTTCAACGTGAAGGCCGTCACCAAGGCGCTGGAAGAAATGAAGGCCCAGAGCGGCGTGCGAGTGTTGATTACCGAAGAGCCCTGCGTGCTGTATGCCCGCCGTCAGCTCAAAAAGGCCCAGCCCCAGGTGGCCGAAGTGGCCCAGCAGGGACCGGAAGCCATGCGCTGCCTTGAGCAGCTGGCCTGCCCCGCCTTTTACCGCGAGGGCGACAATCTTGCTGTGGACGCCACGCTCTGCACGGGCTGCATGGTCTGTTTGCAGGTTGCGCCCACGGCCTTCAAGGCGCGGAAGCGGTAGGGAGATATTATGAAGACACAAGAAATGCAAAAGCGGATGCGTATATTCTTTACCGGCGTGGGCGGTCAGGGAACCCTGACGGCCACAACCCTGCTGGCCCGCACGGCGCTGGAAGCCGGACTGGATGTGGTGGCTGGCGAAGTACACGGCATGGCCCAGCGCGGCGGCGTGGTGGAATCTGTCATGCTGCTCGGCGGCTGGCGTTCCCCCAAGCTGGACTACGGCGAAGCCGATGTGCTGCTTGGCTTTGAGCCGCTGGAAACCCTGCGCGCCCTGCCCTATTTGCAACCCGGCGGCGCGATCTTTTCCAGCAGCGATGCCCTGCCGCCCCTCAGCGTTTCACTGGGCAAGGCAGTGTACCCCGACATGCCGCACATTATGGAAAAGGCCCGTCAGGTCGCCGGACAGTGCCACTTTGTGCCCTGCCGCGAACTTGGCATGCAGGCCGGTTCCGTACAGAGCGGCAACACTGTGCTGCTGAGCGTGGTCTGTTCTTCTGGCGTGCTGCCCTTTGGCGTGGACGCGCTGGAAGCCGCCATCAAAAAATTCCTGCCCGCGAAATTGCAGGAATCCAACCTCAAGGCGCTGGAACTGGGCAAAGCCTACGTGAATAAATAGCGCCTTGCGGTGCAGGCCCGCCACAGCGGCGGCGCCTGACGTGACCCATTATGAACGCAAGAAGCCCCTTCAATGAAGGGGCTTCTTTTTTGCTACGGGATAATTTTTGCCTCAGCAGTTCTGCATCTGCTCAATGAGGCCTTCAAGATTTTTGGCCTGGGCAGAAAGCCCCGCAACGGCGCGCGAAGCAGCGTTCATGGCAACAGCTGTTTGCCGCGAAAGGCTGGTAACATCCCCAATAGTACGGTTAATCTGGTCAGTGGCCACAGCCTGCTGCTCGCTGGCGGTGGCAATGGCGCTGACCTGATTAGCGGTTTCTTCCACTGTTCCCACAATGCCCTCCAGCGCCTGCCCTGACTGCTGGGCAGCTTCGGTTGCCAGCGAGATGCCTTTTACCGCTTCCTCCACAGAGGCGGCGCTATGGGCCACGCTTTGCTGAATAGCCTTGATGGCCGTATCAACATCGTGGGTGGAAGCCATTGTTTTTTCCGCAAGTTTGCGCACTTCGTCCGCCACCACGGCAAAGCCGCGCCCTGCATCCCCAGCCCTTGCGGCCTCAATGGCAGCATTGAGGGCGAGCAGGTTGGTCTGATCCGCAATATCCGAAATTACGTTCATGATTCGGGTGATGGCCTGCGCATGCCCGCCAAGTTGCTCCATGTCATCCTTGAGGCGCAAGGAGGTGGAGCGCACGGTTTCAATACTCTCCAGAGCGTGGCGAACCACCTTGGCCCCGTCCTCGGCTTTCTGGCGGGTTTCTGCCGAGGAATCAGACGCCACGGCGGCATTTTGCGCCACTTCGCCCACGGTGGCATTCATCTGCTCCATGCCTGTGGCGGCTTCCGTGAGCCTCTGGGCCGTGCTGTCAGCACTTTCTTCCGCCTGCCGGATGGTTTCGCCTACCTGCCCGGAGGCAGTGGCCACAACATGGGTCACTTCTTCCAGCGCCTCGGCTACCTGCTGCATGGCTTCTGTTTTTGCCCGCGCATCGCGCTCCGCCGCCTCGGCCTGTTGCAGGGCGGCATTGGCCCTGGCGGATTCTTCCCGCGCCTTTTCCGATTCACTGCGCGCACTTTCTATATGCGCTTTCAAAGCCTGAACCATGAGTACCAGCGAGGCGTACACACCTTGCTGGCGGCCTGAGTGCTCAAGATCATAATCCCCTTGAGCCACGCGGCACGCTATAAGCTGCAACTGCGCGGGATCCTTGCCGAGCTGACGCTTGATGGCAAGCGTGATGCCCGCCGTAACCGCAATGCTGAACAGTATGCCCACGATGGCAAGCGCGGCCCCGGCCATACGCGACTGGCGCGCAATTTCCTGCGCGCCCGCCGCAGCCTCCTGACTACGCTGCACGTCGTGCTGTACAAGCTGGTCAAAATAGCGCGCAAGGCGGATAAAATCGGCCCTGCTACGGGTGAACAGCGCAATGGAACCATCAGTGTCACCCTCGCCCGCCAGTCGGATAATTTCTTCGCGTGTGGCTTCCTCCGCACGCAACTGGGCCGTGATGTTGCCCCACAGCTCATCATCCACTTGTTCGCCCGCCTGCTTACGCGTCTCAATCAATGCCTGATAGGCCTCGGCGTGCTGCGCAAACTGCTTGAGTGCGCGCTTGATACGGTCGCGATACTCGGCAATGGTGACTCTATCCGTATGGGGGGTGAGGGCCGCCAGATCTGAACGAGCCGAATAAAGCAGGGAGGCCATGGTCTGCACCGCAACGAGCGAGGGTACATACTGCTGATCCATATGGCTGACGGCGTGATCAATACGGTCGGTATTGACGTAATACACGCCGAACAGCGCCAGCATGAGAACAATGATGCTGCTGAACGAAAGAACCAGTTTCGTGGTCAGCTTCATGAACACTCCCGTAGTTTGATTGCTGCCCCTGCGAGGGCAGCAAAGATCGTTAGGCTTCAAGCTGGTAGTTGCTGCCGCTGATGCGTTTGCACTGTTTTTTCAGCGTGGCTGCGGCCCGCGCCAGATCAAAGCTGCTCTGAAAGTTGCTGGCCTTGACGCCGACAATGGTCAGGGACATGAGCGGGAAGCGCTCCTCAATATTGCTGCGGCTTTTGCCCTCGATGTAACCGCGCTGGACGTCATCGGCACTGTAAAAGGCAGGCACGCTATCGTTAAAGGCCGAGATGATGGTTTCGCATACGCTACGGGCTGTCAGGGCGTCTGTTACAGCGATAAAATCATCACCGCCGATGTGCCCCACAAAGTCATCCTCGAGCGCGCTTTCCTTGATGATGGAGGAAAGGCGCTTGAGCGCCCTGTCGCCATTTTTAAAGCCGTATTTGTCGTTGTAAGCCTTGAAGTTGTCGATATCGAAGTAGAGAACAATGCGTGGCAAACCAAGACGCACAAGCCGTTCCAGCTCAATATCTATGAGCGCGTTGCCGGGCAGTTCTGAAAGGGGGTTGAGTTGGCGCGCATTGGCGACCTCAAGCTCAATGCTTTTTTCGAGCAGTTCCTTGACTGTCACCACGCCCTGGTAGCGCCCCTCGCGGGTCACGGTGACAAAATCATAGAGTTTGGCGTCATCACGGCGCATGGCCTGCCGCGCTACCAGATCAATGGTGCACTGGTGGTCTACACACAGAAAGGAGCGGTCCATGACCGCCTCCACGGCTTTGTCGGCAAAAAGGGAAAAACCGAACCTTCCGCTCAGTTGCTCGTGCAGGCGGTTGCGCGTGAGCGCCCCAACGGGAATCTCGCCCATGACAACGCACAGGCCATTGAGCTTGCTGTTTTTTTCAAACAGATCAACCACGCTGCGTATGGGCATGTGCGGCGGTACAACAGTGCCTGGGCGGCAAATGTGCCGCACATGAAACTTGTGGACGCGCGCGCCGAAAAATCTGTTTTTAATTTTGTTTTCACGGTGAATGACCTGAAGCGCCTCCGGATCTACGGCCCTAGGCGTGGGGTCTGGCCTGCGGAGAAAATATCCCTGCCCGTAGGGCACATCAAAGCTTATGAGGGTTGCCAGCTCTTCTTCAGTTTCAATGCCCTCGGCAATGATGCGCGTATTGGTGAGCGCCGCGAATTCCTGCATGCTCTTGATAAGCGCCTGCCGGGTAAGATCTTTATCCACACCGCGTATGAGCTGCATGTCGAGCTTGATAAAGTGCGGCTGTACGTCTGATATGAGGTTGAGGCCGGAATAGCCCGCACCTGCATCATCAATGCTGATCTGGTAATTCTGGCCTTTGTAGTGCTCGATAATCTGTTTGAAGCCGCGCAGGTTCACGACGGATTCACGCTCGGTGATTTCAAAAACAATATCTTCGGCGCTGATGGCAAAACGGGTCAGGTATTCCTTGGTGAATCCCATACCGAAATGGGAATCCTGAATAATGTTAGGATTTACATTGAGGAACAGACGGATGCCCGTTGGCATCTGGCGGGCAGCGCGCAGGGCGCTGCGCCTAAAGAGATGCTCAAGCTCCAGCATGCGGCCGTTTTCCAGCGCGCACTGAATGAGGGCCTCGGGATTTTCAAGCGGAGTGCCTGCAGGGCCGCGACCCAACGCTTCGTAACCAAAAACTGCGCCATCACGAAGAGAAACAATGGGCTGGAGCACGCTGGTGATGGTCTGATCCTGGAGCACGTCCAGCAAGGCCTGACGACGCTGATCATCATCGGCATTTGCAACATTCAGTGAAGTTGATGCGGGGGGCGGAACCATGGAAGTAGCACGGCGTGGATGAGAGCACGAATCCGCCAAGCTTGCAGGATGCAGCGGCAGATCGCAAAAAGTTTCTACAAATAAATCCTGCGCGGAAGAATCGGGCATGACCCCCTCCACATGACTTGCTGTGTTGGTTGGGCTGCGGTCTGTTCGCCTGAAGTAGGCGGTATCAATCGGCTGTTAGCTCGGTACTCAGACTCGTAGTCACAAACATCACTAAGCCGATACTATGGCGGGTCTGTTACAAAAATAATTGAATTTGACGGCGAATCAAATTCGTCAGAGATAATTTGAAAAGACAATTACCAAAAAGAAAGAGGGAATTGAGCCAATTGTTACAGCAGTATTACGCGACTTTTGACAACAAAGTTACAGCGGTAATTGTGCGTTTGCGCGGGGCCTCAATTGATCGGCGTGTAGATGGGAGAACGGATGATCTTTAGTGATAGCCGTGTCCGATGCGGCAATGATGCCAAGAACACGTTGATCGGCTCAACTTAATTTATTATTGCCCTTCGGGCGCTATCTTCCGCCGTCCGGCGGAGTTTGGGACGCCTGTGCGGCGCGCAGCAAGGCGGGGCCTGTTATGGGGGCTACGCCCCCTTCTCGGCCCCCCTTGCATCCCCCCCGAAGCACCCCGAAGAGGGACTACCAATTACCCCAGCATGGCGTGGGCAACGCGGCTGAAGCTCGGGAGCTTCCTTCCCTCGCT